>SKXZ01000122.1 GCA_007128145.1 Candidatus Nitricultor lacus
ATAAATAATAATGTTTTCGCTAGGATATTTTTTACAACAGACCATGAATGGTGTTGTCCTGGGTTCCATGTATGCTTTGCTTGCTTTGGGGATGACAGTGGTCTATGGAATACTGCGCCTTATCAATTTTGCTCATGGAGCAATCATAACCATGGGGGCTTTTTTTATCTATTTTGTGGCATTCCGTCTGGGGTTGCCTCTCCCTGCATCCGTAGCGCTGGTTTTTGGTTTCGGAGGTGTAATGGGGTTAGTGCTTGATTTCGTTGCTTACCGGAAATTGAGAGGGGGGCCTGAGGTGGCTTTGCTTATCACCTCTCTTGGGTTTTATGTATTCATCGAAAACTTCATGAAAATGGTTTTTTCACCCCAACCATATTCCTTCCGGGTTCCTTCCTATCTTGATACCATTTTCCGGACGCAGTATTTGACTTTTCGGGTGGTGGATGTGTTTATTATTCTCTCTTCCCTTGTGCTTATGATTGTGTTTCATTATTTCATCCGGCGGAGCAAGCTTGGAATCGGCATGTTGGCAACCGCTGAAAATTTTGAGGTAGCCAAAATGATGGGAATCGAAACCAACCGTGTGATATCCGCCGCTTTTATCCTTGGTTCCGCTATTGCGGCTTTTACCGGTTTTTTGTGGGCGGCGAAGTATGGCCAGATATCCTATGACATGGGCTTTGTTACCGGTGTGAAGGCTTTCGTTGCTGTTGTGGTAGGTGGTGTCGGTTCTATTCACGGAGCCATGTTGGGGGGTTTTTTACTGGGTTTAGCGGAAATTCTCTCTATTGCTTTTCTTCCCCCCATTTATGGAGAATACCGGGATGGCATTGTCTTTACCATTCTTATTGTGGTTCTGCTTATTAAACCCTCAGGCATCATGGGTGTTAAGGAAGAGGTGAGGGTGTGACTATACGGAATGTACCAGCAGAGCTCCGGTTTTTACTTGCTGCCTTGGTGGTATTTTTTCTCTTGTACGTAGCCGATTCCATGCTTAACCGGTATATCGTATTTATTCTTATTCTGATGGGAGTTTTCTCCATTGCTACTGTGAGTCTCAACTTGACAAATGGCTACACGGGACTCTTTTCTCTGGGACATGCCGCATTCATGTCTATCGGCGCTTATACATCAATATTGCTCACTTTTCCTGTCACCATGAGAACAGCCTACAATTTACCACTTCTCCCTCCTTTATTGGGTGGTCCTGAAGGACATTGGCCCTTTTTTCCCGCTCTCGTTGCGGGTGGGGTGCTCTCGAGTTTTGCTGCAGTTATCATAGGGGCACCGGTACTGAGGTTACGCGGGCATTATCTTTCTGTGGCTTCTCTGGGATTCATGGTTATCGTCGCTACTTTCGCCAAAACTCTGCGTGGTGTTACCAGGGGTCCAATGGGAATACATGGTATACCATCCCACACTGATATATACTGGACATATTCATGGCTATTTATTACCCTGTATGTGGTATGGAGGATAGTAAATTCCCGATTCGGTCGAGCGATGATGAAGGTACGGGACGATGAAATCGCTGCGCAGGTTTTGGGAATTTATCCTATGAAGTACAAACTCATGTCATTTGTGATCGGTGCTTTCTTTGCCGGAGTCTCCGGGGGTTTGTATGCGCATCTCACAAAAGCTATCCGCCCCCAGGAATTTTATTTTGTTCTCACTTTTCAGATAGTGGTAATGCTTGTGGTTGGAGGAATGGGAACCATGGCCGGACCGATTGTGGGTGCAGTTTCGCTTACTGCTTTACGTTATTCGCTTAAACCGGTGGAGGAAGGATTGGGGCTGTATGGTTTCATTGAATTGGTCTATGCAGCTCTTCTTATCATCATAATGCTTTGGCGGCCCCAGGGAATAATAGGTGCGAGGTCTTTCGCAGGGAAACAATTAATCGGTCTTACGCGTGTGCGTGAAAAGGAGGTATGACCTTTGAAGAAAAAGGTGTATCATCACGAAATGACCTTTTCCGACTTCAAAGAAGGAGGTTTTAACAAGGCTATTATTGGTGTGGGTTCAGCTGAAAACCATGGATTTCATCTGCCTTTCGGTTCTGATACGTTGGTTTCTCACGCCCTGGCGATGGAAGTAGCAAGCAGGGTAGACGGGATGATGGTTTTGCCTCCTGTAAACTACGGTATGAGCCGCCACTATGATAACTTCCAATTTACATTGAGCTTGGAATTTGAAACCATTACTGCGGTATTGCGCGATGTACTTACATCAACTATCAGGCAGGGGATTACCAGGATAATTATTATCAATGGACATGACGGGAATATTGCACCGATAGAGATGGCTACCCGCTCTATCAAAAATGCCCATCCTCATGTTTTTCTGGCGTCTTTGGATGCCTGGTGGGAAAAAATGGGTGAGCTCCTTCCACCAGAAACTTTTGAGGTGTGGGGAGGATTGGGTCATGCTGGAGAAGGGGAAAGCTCAATAGTCCATTATCTGTATCCACAATTTACCCGGATGGAAAACGCACGGGGTGTGGTACCTGAGCTTCCCGAGGGGCCACAGATTAAATGGAGATTTAACGAACTTACACCTTATGGCGCTACCGGTGATCCAACCAAGGCAAGCAAGGAAAAGGGAAAGAAGATGTTCGAGGTTTTGGTGGATTATGTAGTTTCATTTGTGCGGTCCATGGAAGAAAAAGGCTGGAATTACGGTTTGTCTGCCCGATAAAAGGGATAACATCGTTAAGGCTGGGTGGTATTTCGTAGCTGGCATACGCATACGAGGAAAGGTACATGTTATGGAGAAATCAATGGATTCTGAATGGTGTAGAGATCTTCCGCATATATATATCGAAGAAGCTTCAAATTATGAAGGGCAAAACGTGGAAGTGCGTGGGTGGCTGGTCAACAAGCGTTCCAGTGGCAAGGTAGCTTTTCTCATAATACGGGATGGTACCGGCTTCATGCAGGCTACGGCTTTTGCGGGGGATCATTTCACTCGTGATGAACTGAAAAACTTTAAGGGAATACCCTTGGAATCTTCTGTAATCGTTAGAGGGAAAATTAAACGAGAAGATCGGGCACCGGGGGGCTATGAACTTGAACTCAACGGTTTTCATCTTATTGCAGCTTCAGAAGAGTATCCTATTAAGAAAAAAGAACATTCAGTGGATTTCCTCATGGAAAGG
>SKXZ01000216.1 GCA_007128145.1 Candidatus Nitricultor lacus
AGTACTGGAAGAGTATTTGAGAGAGAAAGAAGGAGCAACCCTTTCATGAGCGCAGGTATTACGATTTTCAGCCAAAAGGCTTTTCACACCTTTGAGCAGTGTCCACTTAAATTCCGCTATGTGTACCGGGACGGTCTGGCATGGTTGCGGGAAGACCATTTTCGAAAGAATTCCGCGCAGTGGGCAAAACGGGGGCGGGACTTTCATCTCATGGCGGAACGCTATTTTTCGCGCTTGCCCCTGGAGAAGTTTCCCTCGGCGTTTCCGGAAGGGCAAAAATGGCTTACTTCTCTCAGGGAATTCCTTCCCTTGCGCGAAGAAGAAATATATTTCCCCGAGCACCAGGTGATAAGCGAGGGGGAAATCTCTCTTGTTGCCACATTTGATCTAGTTCGTCTTCATGGGGGCCGCATCACCCTGTATGACTGGAAAGTAGGAGAACGACCCTTGAAACCACACGTTTTGAGAAAAAACTGGCAGACGATTGTCTACCTCGTGGTGGCCGAAAAAGAGAGCATGCGGTATTTTGGAATCGAGCCAAAAGGCCTTTCCCTGGTGTATTGGAACCCCGTAATTCCGGATTCACCAGTCACTCTCACTCCGACTTCTGCATCGATAAAAAAATACCAGTACCGCATTCATGAAATTGCCTCACAATGCAAGGACGTTTTGGACGGTGGAGAAGTGCCACCGAATACCGATCATTGTCCGATGTGTTCTTATCGCTATTGCTGCACCGGCGAGCCCGTGGGAGAGGAAATTTTTGAACAGGATGAAGTCTCCCGGGATGATGAAATACAGTGGGATGAAATCACGGAGATTCCTTTTTGATGATGGATATCCGTATACCTTTCAGTGAACCTGTCCTCGTGCTTCCACAACCGGTCTCTGTTTCTCCTGCCATTCAAGAAGCAGCCGGCGGCAGGGAACATTTAGCCGAACTTTTATGGCGGAGGGGTATACAGTCTGCAGAAGAAGTACGAGAGATTCTCTATCCTGAAGAATGCCCCCTCGCTTCTCCCTGGGAATTTGGTGAAGCCATGGGACAGGCTGTGGAAAGAATACTCACAGCCAGAAAGAGAAAAGAAAAAGTCTGTGTGTATGGCGATTACGACGTCGACGGGGTAACGGCCACGGCTGTTTTGGTGGAAACCTTGAAAAAGATGGGCTTGGAAGTGCGTCCATACCTTCCCCACCGCCACCGTGAAGGATACGGTCTTCACCGGGAAGCCTTGCGTAAAATCGCATCCAGCGGGGTGAAGCTCCTCGTAACCTGTGACTGTGGTTCGGCGGACGTTGAGGTTGTGAAGTTTGCCCGGGAGAATGGAATGGATGTGGTTGTTACCGACCACCATCGCATGGACAGAGCAATGTGCATGAATGTTCCTGTTATCAACCCCCAGCTTTTTCAGGAAGGTCATCCACTGCGAACCCTCTCAGGCTGCGGTGTTGCGTTCTCCCTGGTTCGGGCACTGGCGGAAAGTGGTGAAGAGAATGTCCGGCCGGATGACTTTTTGGATCTGGTCGCGCTTTCCATTATCGCAGATTCTGTTCCCCTGCGGGGTGAATCCCGCCGGTTATTCAAACGAGGTCTCCATCGGCTCATGGTGCCGGCCCGCCTTGGTTTGAAAGCCCTGGCTGCATCAAGTGGAGGGATGAGGAGGATAGTATCTGCAGAAGACATAGCATTTCAGCTTGTTCCCCGCATGAATGCCGCTGGAAGACTTGAAAGCGCGTCTTCTGTGCTTGAGCTCTTGCTGACCAGTGACTGGAACCGGGCCATGAGCTTATCGAACTCCCTGGAAGATATCAATCGGGAAAGGCGCAGGTTGACAGAAATTTCTTTTCAGGAAGCCATGGCCGAACTGGAAGGAGGAGAAGCAGAACGCGTTCCTCTCTTTTTGTGCAATCCTTTTTGGCATCCCGGGATCATTGGAATCCTGGCCGGCCGGTTGTCGGAAGCCTTCCATATGCCTACATTTGTGCTGACCCGTAAAGGTGAATGTATCATAGGGTCAGCCCGATCTGCAGGAGACGTTGATCTTTACGAGGGAGTGAAAAGATGCGCTGATGTACTGCTCTCCTGCGGGGGCCATAAAGGGGCATGCGGGTTCTCTCTTTATCCTGAAAATCTTACTTTTTTCCGTGAACGCCTGGAAGCGGTCTTTCGTGAACCGGACAAACGTCCTTCACCTCCCCAAATTTCCCCTGATTTTGTGTTGCACCCTTCCCTGCTCACACCCTCGTTATGGGAATCCTTCGAACAGGCGGCTCCCTTCGGGGAAGAGTTTTCCGAACCTCTGGTATATTGTCCTTCCTGGGAAGTGCGGGAAGAACAGCTCCTGGGAAACGGTTCTCACCTGAGGATGGTGGTGGAAAAGGATGGATATAGCTTTCCCGCCTTGTGGTGGAGAGGGGCGGGACGAATTGATACGAAATCCAAGGTGGACCTGGTATTTGTTCTTTCACGTGACACCTATCGAAATGATAAAGAACATATGTTGAAGATTGTCTTTGCCAGGAGCGCTGAGCGGGAAGTGGTTTCTCTCCTGGAACCGTTGCTTTTCCGTGAAGTGGTAGACAGGCGGGAACGGGATGTAGCTACCGTGTGCGAAGAATTCCCCGAATACCCGCTTTTCCAGGAGGGGAATACCGTACCTTCAGACAGGAAAATCTATACACGGCTATCACGTACTGACAAGGAAACAGAAGGCTTGGTGGTCACCACTCCGCCTGTAAGCCTCGCTCACTTCCGAGATTTCCTGAAACAGGTACGACCTTCCGTGTTGGTACTGGCATGGGACTCACGGGAAATACATAAAGAAACACTCCTGCGCCAACTTTTAGGAATGGTAAAATTCGCACTTTCTCACAAGGGTGGTCGTTTCGACACGCAAGCGGGTGCCTGTGCGTGTGCTGTGCCCTTGAGCCTGGTGCACACCGCTCTTACCTTTTTTGAAGCGCGTGGCCTGCTGACGGTTGCACACAAAGCCGGTTGGGAATGGCTTCTCCAGGAGGGAGGAAGAAGAAATCTCTACTGGCTTTCAAAAACCCAACAAGAACTGGAAGACTTACTGGAACACAGAAACTACCTCATACGTTTTTTGACAGGAATCCCTGTTGAACGCTTGCGACGATACCTGGA
>SKXZ01000144.1 GCA_007128145.1 Candidatus Nitricultor lacus
AAGCAGGTTAACAAACCTGGTTATAACCTCAATTGTCTGTACCATTTCTGTTATCCTTGTTTTCCTCTCTACCACGAGTGTAGCGATTAACGGAGAACCACTTTTCGGAGTTGATAACCTCTCGGTTTTCTCCCTCCTTTTCGTGAATCTCCTAGCTTTCGGGTTTTGTCTCTATTCGTATCACTCCCCCCTGAAAAGTACACGTACATATTTTCCTCTTACCCTCTTATTTATTAACGGAACGCTAATAGCCGACCATAGTGTGCTGTTTACAATCTTCTGGGGCCTTTCTGGAGTTATGCTCTATGTATACTGCATACAAAACAGAAAAGCCGGAGAGATAGCGAAAAAGACCTTCATAATTTCTGGAATTTCAGATGCCTTGCTGATTTTCGCCTTTTCCATAATCGGCGTTATGAGTCATTCAGGATACAGCGTTGTGGATTTACAAGTGGGAACTTCTGATACATGGCACCTTGCGGCCTTCGTTTCTCTTGCCTTTGCTTCATTTGCCAAAGCCGGTGGTTTTCCCCTTCATACATGGATTCCTGAATACAGCGAAAAATCGGTTATGGACTCTGTATACCTTCTTCCCGCTTCATGGGATAAACTCATCGGAATATATTTGCTGGGAAGGCTTTTTTTGAATGCGGCGAGTCCTCCTCTTTCAAGCGTGCATATCCTCTTTGCCGCTTTTGGTGCAATAACGATAATGGCAGGCGTAATGATGGCTCTCATCCAGCATAACGGGCGCCGCCTTCTTGGATACCACGCTGTAAGCCAGGTAGGCTATATGATCCTGGGGCTGACTACGGGTAATCCTGTGGGCATCGCTGGAGGGCTTTTACACATGGTGAATCATTCCATATATAAATCCGCCCTTTTCATGAGCTTGGGAAATGTCGAACAAAAGACGGGCACCGTCGAGCTTAGAGAGCTGGGGAATCTTCGCAAAAAGATGCCCGCTACATTCCTCGGTGCTTTGATTTCATCCTTATCCATATCCGGTGTACCACCTACAAATGGTTTTATTTCCAAGGGCCTGGTATACAGCGGGGTGCTTGTAGCAGCCGCGCAAACAAGTGGTTTGTACCGGGTAGTATTCCTCGTTTCCTTTGTTTTTGCGCTGGCGGGAACCGCTCTTACCATGTCAAGCTTCTTGAAGTTCATGTATACCATATTTTTTGGAGAACAATCCGGTAAATGGAAAAACATAAGTGAAAATAACGCCAGCCTTATACTACCAGTGCTTTCCAATGCTGCATTCTGCATTATAATCGGCCTGGCCTGGAAAATATTTCCTATGAAAATTCTGGAACCTTACATACCTTTGAAACTCTTATCAAGCACAGGAAGTTATTCTCTTACCCAAACATTCCTCATTAAGTATCTACCCCTTGTTTCGGGGGGATTTTTCTTTTACCTGTTCTTTCGCTTGGTACGATACAAGCAACTCCTTGATAAAAAACCGAGCGTTCATCAATCACCAGAAGAAACTCAAAGTGACTTCTTTCATGATATTCATGATACCTATCCTCTCTCGGTATTGTATGCCGCGGTAGAAAGAAAATGGTTCGACCTTTTCGAGATCATGAAAAAAATCACTATGAAACTATCTTCGACTCTCAGAATGATTCACATCGGGGAAATGAGTTATTATACAAGCTGGATCATTGTGGGCTTTGTGTGTATTTCGCTCATCCTGTACCTACTCAGGGGTGGTTGAAATGCCAGTTGAAACGTGGCTGTATTTTATCATCGGATTTATGATCCTAGGCTCTATTGCGGCTCTCGAGCTTACCGATCTTCTCTCGGCTGTCGTCGCAATGGGCATGGTCGGACTGGGTCTTGCTATTGCCTTCCTTTTGTTACAGGCTCCGGATTTGGCCTTGGTACAATTCGTGATCGAAATTTTATCTGTTATTATACTCATCGTTATGCTTCGCTCTACCAACCAGCGTTGGGAGGAAGAAAAGGAACCTCCTGCGATGTCAATACTCAAAATGGCGTTTGTAGCTGTGGCCATGATCGCTTCTCTCCCTCTTTTTCTTGGTCTTCCACAATTCGGGCAGCCCCTTCTCGAAGTGTCTTCTCATTATCTTGCAGAAGGTCTTCGAGAAACCGGCTCGCCCAATCTACTTACCGCCATTATCCTTGATTATCGAGTGTATGATACCCTGGGTGAAGCTATCGTTATTTTTGTCTCTGTAATAGGGGTAATGACCATATTCAGAAACAAGAGGAAGGGAGGAACTGGAAACGGCAGCTGAAGAAAGGGATCACCACGGAATGAATTTTATCGTAAAAACGGTTACCCGATATACTGTTTGGCTCATTATGCTTTACGGTATGTACCTCGTTCTCTTCGGTCACTTGAATCCAGGAGGTGGTTTTGTAGGTGGTTTGGTGATTGCTTTGTCCTTTATCCATGTCACCCTTGCTTTTGGAAGATCGCCTCAAGCCGGCCTTCCGGGAGAAGCGATTTCTCATAACCTTGAAGTTGCCGGCGCTTATATCTATGTGGGAATCGGTGTTATAGGTTGCGCACTGGGGCTTCCATTCCTCACGAATTTTCTCGGCAAGGGAACTCCCTTTACACTATTGAGCGCTGGTACCATACCCCTTTTGAACCTGGCCATAACACTGAAAGTAGGTATGGGTATCTACCTGTTATACCTGCTATTGGTTGAAACAGGTCACTCGCATTAAAAAATGGGAAGGATCAGTAAAAATGATTTACAGCATGTGCTTTATGCTCTTTCTTGTAGGGTTGTACGGAGTATTGATTAAGAGAAATATCATAAAAATCATCTTGAGTGTGGGGATTATGGGATATGCGATTAATCTCTTCTTGATACTGATCGCCTACCAGGAAGGGAGCGATTTCCCGATACTTACCCCTGCGGAAACATCAAAAGCGATGGTCGACCCCCTTCCTCAAGCCCTTGTACTCACCTCCATCGTCATCGAACTGTCCACTACCGCCCTCTTGGTAGCTTTGGCAATAAAAATTTATCAAAGGTACCATACCTTCGATATCAGAAAAATCAGGAGGTTGAGAGGGTGATAGTTCCCTCTTTGGTCATTCTCCCGCTTATTGCAGCACTTGCAATCACCTTGATCGCGAGAAATACT
>SKXZ01000162.1 GCA_007128145.1 Candidatus Nitricultor lacus
CTCTAATTTCAGTTCCATAAATGTATTTTCCCCTCCAAATTTCCTTTCTCTCAGTGTAGATCTTGTATTAAATAAATCTATGTCCCGAAAACCATGCTGTTGGTATATGGACAACAACATATTGAATGTTGCCGACCACATACTCACAGTTCGACTGCTAAGGCTGTTTTAATCTGTTTTTCCTGTCTAACTTCTTTGTACTCCTAACTCTCTAGGAATGAGACACTTTACTGTGGTTTTTCTTTAATGTTTTTATGAGTCCAAGAAGGGGCTTTTTGAGCTCTGAAAGTTCTTTCTCAAGCGGATCCTGGATAAAACCAAGCCTTTGAGCTATGAGGAGTTGGGTTTCCAATTCGGCGATGGACCCCAATGCAATGTGGAGAAAATGGATGTATTCCTTTCTCGAGCCACGTGCCGCGCCTTCAGCGATATTGGAAGGGATGGAGATAGCACTACTTTTAATTTGAGCTGTGAGACCAAAAACCTCAGTTTGAGGAAAAGTAGCGGTCAACGAATATATCTCTTCCACCAGATCCATTCCCTTCTGCCAGACTACTAAGTCTTTGTGTGTGTTAATGGTACCTGGTTTTTCCATCCTTTTCTCCTTTTTGTGTTTTTTTATCAGTTTTTAATCTTTTTACTACTCCCTACTCCTTGCTCCTATCCCGTCACTCCCATACATATTAAGAGGGGATTGGTTTTTATCAGTTTTTAATCTTTTTACTACTCCCTACTCCCTACTCACTGTTTTTAAGGTACAAACCCCTCCTCTTCTATTATACGCCTGCCTTCCGCACCGAGGGAAAAATCGATAAATTCCGCGAGCGCACCCTCGGGTGGAGCGGCAAGATACAAATATAAAGGCCGTGCCAGCTCATATTCACCCGCACTCACGCTCTCGCTGGTGGGGAAAACGCCGTCCACCGGCAGGATACGGACTCCCTCGCCCACGTAGGGCAGACCGATATAAGCGATACAGGATGGAGAACCCCGCACCTCGTTGAATACCGAGAGGCTTGAGACCAGCATCAAGCCGTCGGGCCGGATCAATTCCTCCTTCAAAACCAGGGTATCGAAGACCTCGAAGGAGCCGGAAGCGAATTCCCGTGAAATCGGCATGATCCACCCACCCTCGCTCCATCCCAGCTCTTCCCAGTAGGTGATATCCCCCGTGTAAATACCGGCAAGCTCTTCCAGGGTGATACCTTCCAGTGGGTTATCCGGGTGGACCACCACGGCTAGGGCATCGTACCCGATGATGACTTCATGGACGTCAAGCCCCGCCTCTTCCGCGCGCCTCCACTCCCCCTCGCTCAGGGGGCGGGAGGAGAGCGCAACATCGATTGCTCCGTCCAGAAGCAGGCTGACCCCCACTCCCGAACCGCCGCCCCCGATGCTCGCGCGAAACGCCGGGTTCCTTTCTTCATACTCTTCGACCAAAACCTGCACCACCGGGAATACGGTGGTCGAACCCTGGATAGAAAGCGTCTCCGCCTGTACCGTTCCTCCGGCAAAGAAGAAAATAATTCCTAAGAAGAGGACAGGAATTTTTGATAGTAACATATATCCACCCACTTTCCGAACTTGAAACCGGCTTCCTTGAGTTCCCCCCGCAGGGTGAACCCCACCCGCTCGTGAAGCTTAATGCTCGCCGTGTTTTCACGCGCGATGACCCCCACCACCGAATGATACCCCAATTGCCCGGCTTCTTCACACAATCTGGTCAAAAGATTCCTGCCCACACCTTGACAGCGGAAAGAAGGAGAGACATACACCGAATCGGTCACCGTGTAGCGGTACCCCTCCCGCTCGGAGAAAGGGGAAAGACAGGCCCATCCCAGGATTATGCCCGCCTCTTCCCCGACAAAAATCGGGTATCTTTCCCCGTGCCGGTAAAACCAGTTCAACTGGTGCTCCTCTTCGCGAGGATTGAGGTGAAAGGTAGACACCGTGTTGACTACCGCTTCGTTGTATATTTCCGTTACCGCCCCCAGGTCCTCGAGGCGGGCTTTTCGAATGGTAAATTTCTGTTTACTCATGTCCTTCCTATTGTATAGCGCAAAGCGGCATGGGTAAAGACCTTAGGGGCTGGAAGGCCGTGAGACGTAAGACGGGAGACGTAAGACGGATAAAGGCGGGCAAAGAATTGGGAAATGCGTGAGGAGGGAGGGGTGAGGTGTGAGGTGTGAGGGGCCATGTAAAGTATGAAGTATGATTTCAGAAGTAGGAGTGTAAAGGCAGGAGAGCCCTACGGACCTTGCGGCGGGGGAAGTGGATTAAATTCAGTGAGAGGTGAGAGGTATTTGGACAATCAGGACAAGAAGAGTACAATAAATCCTGTATATGATGTTTCGGGGAAAGTGAGGATGAATCTCTTGCCTTACGTGATGCCGAAAAAAAAAGAAAGAATGGAAAAACTCGGGGATGAACTCAAAAGATCCCTCCCGGCTATCATTTCCCTCAAACCTCAAAAAGTGGTCGTTTTCGGTTCTATGAGCCAGGGAAATGTGGATTCATCGAGCGACATCGATTTGCTCATTATCTGGGATACCGATCTTCCATTTATGCAAAGGTTACAAGTATTTTACGATGCTATCAAGCCGACTGTAGCTATGGATGTTCTGGTGTATACTCCAGCCGAACTCCTCTACATGCAAAAGGTCAACCCTTTTATACGCAGGATATTGAAAGAAGGAAAGACAGTGTATGAAACGTGACCATCGCTATGAAAGCCAAAGATGGCTCCGCCAGGCCCTGCAGGACAAAGAAGACGCCATCTTCGTCAAAGAGGGCAGACGATACCATCTTGCCTGCTTTCTCGCTCAACAGGCAGCCGAAAAAGCCTTCAAAGCTTTCCTGTACGCTCAGGGTGCAGAACATGTCTGGGGGCATTCGGTGATCGAGCTCTGCAACGATGCTTCCCATTTTGATGCTGACGTTCAAAGATTGAAACAAGCGGCGGCCTGGCTTGATAAATATTACATACCCACACGATACCCCAATGGTCTGCCAGGTGGGATACCATCAGAGGCCTTCCAGGAAGAAGATGCTGTAATGGCTATAGAAAAAACTTCAGAAATCATCTCTTATATTGAAGAGCATATCAGGTAAACCCCTGGGGTAAATGCA
>SKXZ01000055.1 GCA_007128145.1 Candidatus Nitricultor lacus
AGGTAATTTCAGCATGGATAAAGTTCAGGATTTTTTGAATCATTCTTTCAGAGATCGCAATGGTTTCGTTCCTCTAGAGAATTCCATGTGGCAATGGAGAAAAGTCAACAGACCATCGACGCTACCTGTACGTCTGGTAAATGTTGGAGAAAATGATTTGCGGAGCTCTATAACCGTAGGTACAGGAAAAATAACAACCGGCAAGGGAGACTGGGAGAAGGCTGCTTTTCTCAGCGACTGGGCTGGAAAATCTCCAGCTGACTTGGAGAGGGTGTTGCAAATCGCTCTTTCCACCCTTCCTGAAGGAGTGGTCTGTGATATTCTCTGTCCGGTGGATAACAAGGAGGAATGGAACATCCTGGTAAAACATGGTTTTATGCAAGCTACGGAAGAATCAGCCATGCTTTATCCTTTGGATGAAGAAGCAGGTAACCTGATGGAAAAACATCGCGAGGGAAAATGGTACCCTTTAATCGAATCTGTAGTGGGGGTATGAGAAAATTTTTTCTACAGCCATTTGTCCAGGAATGATAGGACTTTGTTTCGCATGGCAGCTGTCTCAAAGTGCGCCGTAGGATAGCGAAGAAGCTGCCACGCGTCTGGTGCTCCCTCTTCATGGTAGACATCATGGAGTTCCTTTTCGATACGGTCAAGACCGGCAACCGGGGTAAGGGGGTCGTACACCCCGTTCAAGCTCAAATGCGGGCGGGGAGCAATGAGCGAATTGATCCGAGCAGAGGTAAAGTACCGCAGGAGCCCCGGAACATAGTAGTATATCCCATGCCCGTCAAGGCCCCGTGATTCGATGAGCGCTAAAAAGTCCGTAAGACAGCACAGGTCGACGCAAACTTTCAGCCTGGTGTCAAGTGCTGCTATCCACCAGGACATAGTGCTTCCCATGGACATTCCTAAAGCACCGATTCGCTCATTATCTACATCAGTTCGTCCTGAGAGGTAATCAAGGGAACGGAGACTGTCGTATACCATCATTCCCCACATTACCCTGCCATTCCATAACATTTCTTTAAATATTTCGGTTTCTGTCCGCCCCATACGTTCTCCAAATCCCCAGTGATCAATACACAGCACCGAGTAACCTCGTTCTGTTAAGGCTTCAGCATAGGACGGTGAGTACATATAGCTACGACCATGAAGGAGCTCATTTTTTCCAATATGGTACTCATGTCCATGAGAATGAGTATACAGTATGGCAGGCCGTGGAGAGGGGCCATTCAAGGGAGAGAGGAAATACGCCGGAACGGGCTCAATTCCATTGAGATCGAGGACAAGGCTTTCCAGACGGTACTTTTCACGTTCCTCCACCCCAATAAGTTCATGACTGATCGAGCGGTTGAGGTCGGGAAGCTCTCCCAATAAATTCAAAAGTTCCTTGCGCGTGTTCTCTTTTTCTGAATTTTTCATGGTTCCTCTCCTCTCTAAATAAATTGTATATGCGTGGATGCGAGTATGCGAGGATGCGTAAAAAGCTCCTGAAAAGAGCATTTCGGCTGATTCATTATTCGACTCACGACTTACTGCCCTTCAGCCACTTCCTCCTTTCACCGCCTCACCTTCCCCGCACCATCTTCCCCAGCCTTCAAGCATAGACTGCTTCGTCGGCTCAAGACTCCTCCTCGCAGTGAAGGACTTAAAAAACATTCTGAATTCTAAATACGGAATCATGAATACAGTTTTCACTGTGCGAGCACCATCGGTATGAGGTGAGTGGCAATCTATGAATTTAGGCCTAACCTAAGGGCTGTAAAACATCAATTATGCTACACTTTGTGAGAGCTGTGTAAAAAGAAAAACACTTTGCCTTTGAAAAGTCAATGCAAAAAAGATTTGAGCGTTTGTAGATATTTCAGAAAGGAGTCAGTTTTATGGAAAACACCATGAAAGCGGTTGGGTTTCAACAATCTTTGCCTATTGAAGAACCGGAGTCATTGATTGACGTTGAATTGCCGATCCCGACACCCCGGGGAAGGGATATATTGGTAGAAGTAAAAGCTGTATCTGTCAATCCCGTTGATACCAAGGTTCGGAAAAGGGCGAAACCACGCACTCAGGAAGTGAAGATACTGGGATGGGATGCAGCCGGAATAGTGAGAGAAATCGGCTCCGAGGTGAGTCTTTTTCAACCAGGAGACGAAGTATGGTATGCGGGATCCCTGGATCGGCCAGGAACAAATTCGGAATTTCACCTCGTTGATGAGAGAATAGTGGGTAGAAAACCTCGCTCCCTTTCTTTTGCCCAATCTGCAGCGCTTCCGCTCACCGCAATAACCGCCTGGGAACTCCTTTTTGAGCGTTTTTGCATTGTACCCGGAAAACAGGTGAGTGAACAAGCGATGGTTGTGATAGGCGCATCTGGCGGAGTAGGTTCAATTCTCGTTCAATTGTTGAAACGGCTTACTTCTTTAACGGTAATCGGTACAGCCTCACGGCCCGAGACGAGACAGTGGGTTCTCTCTCTAGGTGCCCATAATGTGATAGCTCACAACAGGCCTCTTTCTGAAGAAATAAGGAATGCTGCCTTGCAGCCGGTTACCCATGTCGCCAGCCTTACCCATAGTGATCAGCATTACGAGCAGATAGTGGAAATACTCGCACCTTTTGGGAAGCTCGGGATTATTGATGACCCTCCGGCACTTGATGTCACCCTGCTCAAGCGGAAAAGCATTGCTTTGCACTGGGAACTCATGTTTACCCGTCCCCTTTTTCAAACCGATGACATGATTGCACAACACCGCATTTTATGTGAAGTGGCTGAATTGGTGGACTCGGGAGTAATCCGCACCACGATGAGAGAACATTTCGGAACCATCAACGCAGACAACCTGAAACGTGCGCATGCCGTGATCGAAAGTGGAAGATCGATAGGAAAAATTGTGCTCGAGGGATTTTGATCAAATGATTATTTACAGAGAAAAGTAGTCGTGTCGATTCTTTGCCCTGTTTCCATGGATTTTCCGATGGCCTCCATGATGGCCTGCACCACATAGCCGTCATGAAAAGTGGCTCCATAGGGTGCGACGGGTTTATCGTTTGCCACACAATCGAGAAAATGTGCCAAGGCATGTATATGAGAGTATTCCCAGCCGGAATTGTGGCCGGGTGGCAGGTGGAGACACTGCAGAGGATGTTCGGGGCTGGTAACTGAAATTTTTGTAAAGCCCCGGACATCAAGTCGCACAGTGTCTTCAAGGCAAACATAGAGGTGGTTCAAGTCCTCGAGATCAAACTTCATACTCCCCTTGGAACCGTTGATTTCCCAGGTAAGCTGGTTTTTACGGCCGGGAGAGACGGCAGAGGATTCCATGGTGCCAACCGCTCCGTCGGCAAATTCCAAAAGAGCCATGTTTCCCTCGTCCGTGCTCACATGTGCTTCTTTTCCGTTTAAGGTGCGGCGTACAGGATTGAATGTCTTTTTCAGGCCGCTTATGCTCGTGATATCCCCCACCAGGAAGCGGGCCATATCCAGAGCGTGGCTTCCTATTCCGAGCAATACCCCTGATGCGGTACCGCTTGCATACCAGATATTTTCCAGCGCTGTGGCAGGATGACGGCCGGCTTCCTGCATGTACCGTACCCGGAACTGGTAAATCGTCCCCAATGCTTTTTCTTCCAACAGCCGGCGGGCGAGACGAACCGCCGGGACGAACCGGTAGTTAAAACAACACATGTGTTTTATACCAGCATGTTCTGCTTCCTGCCACATTTTCCTGGCCTCCTGAGCGGTCAAAGCCATGGGTTTTTCGCACAAAACGTGTTTACCCTCTTGCGCTGCGGCTATGGAGGGTCCGGCGTGCTGGTCATCGGGCGTGCAGTTGTCAAAGACCTCGATATCCGGATCCCGAACCATTTTCTCCCAATCCGTGTATATTCCCGGATATCCAAAACGCCGGGCAGTATCTCTCACCCTGGAGGCATTACGGCCTCCCATGGCTACCAAAACGGGCAGAGCAGGAGGTTGCTGGTAGGTGTAGGGAATCTTTAAAAGAGCGTTCGAGTGTACTTTACCCATGAAACCATATCCCAGGATTCCCACCCCAAGGCGTTTTTCCGGTGAATCCTGCGCTGTTATTTCCTGGAACCCGTCAGGCTTCATTGCAGCTCCACCTCTTTTTTCCGAATCTCTTTAAGATAAGCGATACTGTCCGCCACTGCTTTGTCTTCTTCAGGGTAATCGGGATGGAGGTAATCAATCTCAATGGTAAAAGCTCCCTTATATCCCCACTGTTGCAGGGTGCGTATGACGGCCGGCATATCTATGATACCCTTGCCCACAGGAACGCTGGCAAAGAAATACCAGTCAGCCGGGTTTCCTCCATAAAGAGGAAAGAGATCTTTCACATGGGTTGCTACGGTACGGGAAGAAAGCCGGCGGGCGGCATCAACCGGGTTTTCTCCATTTCGTAATGCATTCCCGGTGTCAAAGGTAACGCCGAAATTGGGGGAACCGACTCCTTCGAGGATTTCCAGGATTTCCTGGGAGGTAAAATCAATGTGGTTTTCTATCCCCATCGTGACTCCCATGTCCTCAGATTCCTTGATTATATCACGGAATATTTTTATGAGCTTTTCAATCTGTGGTCCGTGGGGTTCGTGCTGGAAAGCGAGACTTGAGCCAACGACGCGCATTGTATCGACATCGAGAATACGGGATGTCTGCAGGTGATACCTCAAATCTTCAGCCATTCCCGGGTTTTTTCCTCCTTCAAATCCATCGGGATGTCCCCAGGCCACTACAGCTTCGAGTCCGGTTTCTTCAAGTGCTTTATGAATCTGATCAAAAGCAGGGTCATTATGCGGAGGTAAAAAACACGTCTCCAGGGACACGCTATCCACACCGAGCTCCTTGGCTCTGTAAATAAAATCAGCATAGCTCATGGTGCGGTCCGTTTTTTTCTGGAAGGGATAGATTTCTCCAAAGTAGCGATGATAACAATAGCCGTCGATACCGATTGGAAAAGACATAGTCTACCTCCTTTTTGCGTATGTATAGATGAGTACATTTACGATAAAAAATTGTACCCCAAGGATGTTCAGACTTCCAGTCTTTTTTATGCAGGATGGGATGTATCGATGATATATGTGGTGAACTCCATGCCAACTGTTACAGTAAATATTATCGGGATGAATTGATATTAAGGAGGTGATTTGCCACACGGCAGCTAAGTTGGTATTCTAAAACAAGCGAAGTGAAGTTGAAGAGTTTGTCTTTGGTGAGAAAGTGATTGGTAATCCCGGTTCGATACTTAAGTGGCGAGGAGTGCGGGATATGAAGAGTAATATACCTTTTTTTCCCTATATTACGGTATTCGTGTGTATTTCCGCTCTTTTTCTGTTTTTATCTGGTAATGTGGAAGCCACTGCGAGGGAGATCGACAGTCTCCGAAGTATCTTTCAAGAAACAGTTTCACATCTTCAGGTTACCGATCCAATCTATCTATCCTGGATGCGACAGGAAGTAATTAAAAGCTTTGCTGAAGATGTAGAAAGTCACCTGGCACACATTCCCCAGTACTTTGTTTTTGTGGATCGCAATCCCGCTAAACAGCTCATTATGGTTGGTTTTTACCACCCGATCGGTGATATTGTTGATGTAGTGGGGTGGGATCACACCTCTACCGGAGAACCTTCAAGACCGGGTCACTTTATTACTCCTACCGGTGTGTATGAACATTCCACCAGCATTATCGGCTACCGGGCAAGGGGTATACGGAATGAAAGCGGATGGCTGGGAATTGGTGTGGAGGGAAGCAGGGTGTGGGATTTTGGATGGCAGGCGACTCCCCATACCAAAGGCGGTCAAACGTGGACGGCCAACATACGGCTTCATCTGCACGCTACCGATCCGGAGTTTGGAGAAGCCAGGCTGGGGAGACCTGATTCCAAGGGCTGTGTCCGTGTTTCGGGAGCCATGAATCGTTTTCTCGACCACTTCGGCATTTTAGATGCAGATTATGAGGATAATCCGCATATAGCATCCTGGCTTCTTGATCCTCAAAGGGAAACGGTTTCCCACCCCGGACGGTTTATGATCGTGGCTGACTCAAAATTCATGAAGCAAGCTACAGAGTATATAGAGTATGCAAATGTCCAGGATGAGCCTTGATGACTCATCTATCAATACATTTTTTAAAAAGAAGGAAGGGTGAAATATTATGTGTAAAAAATATCTTTTGTGCGGTATTCTCTCGTTCTGTGTTGTATTTCTTACGGTTGGAGCCGCTTCAGCCGGGCTTCTGGAAGTAGGTCAACACAGTGATATCACCACCAATAATTACTGGGCTCACATGGGCCCCAAATCAGAGGTATGGAATACATACGCTTCGAGTGGCATTTACCCGGCAGTGTTCACAACTGTTGCGCCTACCTGGCAACTGGTACCTTCGCTTGCTACCAAAATGTTTGATCCGGCGGACTTCAGCACCGTTTCGTTGAGCGAGATTTTTCCTGAGGGGGTTCCGGAAGAACGAGAAGAGTATTTTTTCGTGGGCGGAGAAGCGGTGGAAGAACTCATCTACGTGGATATTCCCCTGTATGATTTTGTCGAGTGGAGCGACGGGATGCCGGTTACCGCCCATGATGTAGCCTTTACGCATATGATAACCCTTGAGCTCGGTGCGGTTGCTCTGGGGGGAAACCACCCCAACCTCACGCCGCCTGATGTTATCGCCAAGGTGGAAGCTCTTGACGATTATACCGTCCGCTACTACCTGATCAAGGAAGATGCGCGTTTCATGTTCCAGGCCCTTCCGCGATCCATCGTTGCCCGTCATTACTGGGAACCGCTCATCGAAGAATTTCTTATGAAAGATGAGCCGCTGGAAGCGCTGTTCGCTTATGAAGATACTTTAGATGAACCCTCGGCCGGCGGTTTTTTACGTGGCCGCTGGGAACGGGGAGCCTTTATCGACCGTGAAGTCAATCCGCACTATACCTGGCAGGGAGCACAAGAACACTTTTACGAGGACGGATCATACCGCTTTGTTTTCCCCCCCAAAGATATTGATGTTCTCTATCATGGAGATGGAGAAGGGGAAGCTTGGCTGAGCACGGATAGCGGACCTTTTGTAGAAGGTGTCCTGCACAGTATTTATACGGACCAGTCAACCGCTGTGATGGCTCTGAGCCGGGGAGATGTGGATTTTGTGTTCAATCCCGTAGGCCTGGAAGTCGGTTTCCAGGAACAGCTTTCCGAAGTACCGAATATTGCCATGATTTCGAATTTAGCCTATGGGATACGGTTCATGGGATTCAATCTGCGAAAAGAACCTTTTAACGATCTTGCCTTTCGCCAGGCCTTTGCCACCCTTATAGACCGTGAGTTTGTCTGTGAGAGGGTGTTGCAGGGTGCAGCCATACCGCTTGCCAGCGTGATGCCCCCTGGTAACGTTGCCTGGTTCAACGAAAATGTGACGGTCTACGGCGAGGGTATGGGCAGGTCCGAACGGGTGGAAGAAGCTGTTCGCATACTATCTGAAGCAGGATATACATGGGAAGTGACGCCTGAAGTGGATCATGACACCGACGAGGTGGTCGTAAGAGGTCGGGGGCTCATGATGCCTGACGGTTCGCCCGTGGAAGAATTTGAGATGCTGGCCCCGGGTCAGGCGTATGATCCCCTGCGCACGACCTTTGCCATGTTCATCGAACGCTGGGCCAATGAAGTGGGTATACCCATGTATACGCGCCTCACCGATTTCAGCCTGATTGTGGAACGGGTGTTCAACCAGCAGGACTTCGATGCCTGGATGCTGGGATGGAGCCTGGGGAACCCTGCTTTCCCGACGTATTTTAACGTGTTTTTCCATTCCCGCTATACTGATCCGGGAGGCTTCAACGCGCAGGGCTATGCAAATCCCGAATATGATGCCCTTGTGGAAGAATTCCTTTCCACGCTTGACCTTGAGGAAGCTCGAAAGATATGTTTCGAACTGCAGGAGATCATGGCGGAAGAGCTCCCGTATATTGTGCTTTTTGATACTGAAATTGTAGAAGCTTACCGTGAGGACCGCCTGGTATACCCCTTCACTGAAGTGCTGGGGGGACTGCAGTTTGTAGGTGGAATGCTTGGTACCGTAAAATTATTGGAGTAGTGCCGGTGTCCTGAAATAACGACTTTCGGTTGATAGTTTTTTTGAAGCCCCGCCGCGGTTCAGCGGGGCTTTCCATATCACAAAGGAATACGAAAAAATTCCCCGGAGAAAGGAGTATATTCCAAGCATGGGCAGATATGTTGTGCGCCGTATTATACAGGTGGTGGGAATGACGTTTGCTTTTGTAACGATAACATTCCTCATTTTGCAAGCCATGCCCGGAGATATCACGAATCTCTACATAAGCCCGGAAATACCACCTGAAGTACGACAGGCTCTGCGGGAACGCTTCGGCGTCGACCAGCCGGTGTTGAGTCAATACGCGAGATACATCACTAACTTTCTGCGGGGGAATTTGGGGTATTCCTTTCGCCACTATCCGCGTACTGTTTGGGATATCATTCGTGAACGCCTGCCACGTACTTTTGTGTTGTTTTTTACCGCCACCGTGGGTTATTTTTATCTGGGATTTACCCTGGGGAAAATTATCGCCTGGAAACGTGGTACGGCTTTGGAATATACGACTACGGTGGGAGGAGTTTTTCTCTACTCGCTGTTTCTCCCCATGTACGCCTTACTGGTGATCTGGTTTTTCGCTTTGCGTTTGGGGTGGTTCCCCGTCAGTCAATTTATAACGCCGCGGTTATGGAGAGGCGTTGAGGTAAGTTCCAATACCATATTCGGTTATATAATTCTTTCAGCGGCACTTTTTGTAGCTTTGATGAGTCTCGTATCTGTCTATGGGAAAAAATATTCCCGGACTCGAAAAGCCAGGAGGAACTTATATTGGGGTATTGGTGGGATAACGCTTGGAATCCTTGTCACTGGATGGGGTATCTCGGGATACGCTCACCTGGCGGCAAACATATTTCATCACCTGGCACTTCCGGTGATTACCCTTACCACGGGGGCTTTTGCCGGATCCATGCTTTTGATGCGTGATTCCATGCTTGAAACCATCAAGGAAGATTATGTCATGGCTGCCCGGGCAAAAGGTCTCCCCGATCGGGAAGTCCGTGACCGTCATGCAGCACGTACGGCTCTTTTGCCCATGGTCACAAGTTTCACCCTCGCGATAGCATCGGTACTGAATGGCGGGATAATCACCGAGAACATTTTCTCCTGGCCGGGGATGGGTCAAACACTGGTGAAGAGCATACAAACAAACGATTGGCCTCTTGCTCTGGGGACTTTCGCTTTCACGGGTATCTTTGTGCTTTTTGCTCACCTGGCGGTTGATATATTATACGCTGTTCTTGATCCGCGCATACGCTATTGAGGAGAAAAGGGAATGGAGCAGAAAAATACAATGCATGAAGAAAGGAAAACCGGACACCGCCTGTGGAAAGCAAGGCTGTCATTATGGTGGAAAGCAGCCTGTGTCAATGCCCGTCTTTTCAGGGAAGCGCGGATCGGCATGATTGGACTTGTCATTATCATTACCTTTGGAATATTCGGGGCTGCTTACCCCTGGTGGGTGGGACGTGATACAGGTGTGTATGATCCTGTAGTGGGTTTCGATGATACCATTATACGGCACCCTTCTCCACCTTCCCTGAGGCATCCATTGGGTACCGATATGGTTGGACGGGATATCCTGTCACAAATGATGAGCAGTACGCGCACGGCTTTTGTCATGGGCTTGGTAGCGGCCACTTTTACCGCTTCCATAGCGACCATGGTTGGTGCGGTGGCCGCTTATTACGGAGGGTTTATCGACACGGTCTTCATGCGTACAGCGAATCTTTTAATGCTTTTCCCTTTTCTCGCTTTTATTCCGGTACTGAGTGCGATGATGGAGATCACCTTTCTTCGTTTCGCTGTTATCATTGGCTTACTGTCTGGTTTCGGTGGTTCGACCCTTATCGTGAAATCAAAAGCGCTGGGAGTGGTGAATAAACCGTATATAGAAGCGGCAAAAGTAGCGGGACGAAGCAATATTCATATCATACGCCGTCATGTTATCCCAAACATACTGTCTCTTTCCTTTCTCTACATGATGTTTTCGGTACAGGGAGCGATATTTTCAGAAGCGATATTATCGTGGCTGGGATTTTTACATATACGAATGAGTTGGGGAATAATGCTCTACAGCGCAAGCAGGGCCGGCTATCTCGTCGGGCCGCAGCTTTCCCGCTACTGGTGGATGTGGGTACCAGCCGGGGTGGGGATTTCTCTTTTATGTGCGGCTTTCTACCTGGTCGGGAGGGGATTGGATCCGATAGTGAATCCCCGCCTGCGGCGGAGGTGAACCTGTGGATCTGGTGCGGGTAGAGAACCTGGTGATGCATTACGAAACCCGTGAAGGCATGGTGCGGGCTGTGGATGGGGTGAGTTTTCGTCTTAAAGAATCAGAAACACTCGGTTTGCTGGGTGAATCAGGGTGCGGTAAGTCTTCAGTTGCTTCAGTGCTGCTCAAAGTGTTGCCTGACAATGCGCGCATTGTAGGCGGACAGGTGTTTTTCCGGGGAAATGATATTCTGGCTTTAGAAGAGGAGAAGATGCGTCATGTGCGTTGGGAGGGCATCTCCCTGGTTTTTCAGGCTGCCATGAATGTACTCAATCCAGTGTACCGGGTGGGGGAACAGATTTTGGAAGCGATGTTTGCCCACTACCAGGAATTAGAGGTAGAAAAAGGCCGTAAGAAAGTAGTACAACTCTTGGAATTGGTGGGACTCGACGCTCGTATCATAGACGCTTACCCGCATCAGTTGAGTGGTGGGATGCGCCAGAGAGTGGTCATCGCCATGGCGTTGGCATGTTCGCCGGCAGTAGTGGTCGCCGATGAACCAACTACAGCGCTCGATGTCATCATGCAAGACCGGATTTTACGAGAGTTAAGAAAAGTAAGGGAAGAACTGGGGATGAGTATGGTGTACATCACTCATGATATCGCGGTCATCGCAGAGGTGAGTGATTGGCTGGCGGTTATGTACTCGGGGAAAATCGTGGAACAGGGACCCACCACGGGTGTTTTTGATCACCCACATCATCCCTATACCCGGGGGCTTATGCTTTCCTTTCCATCGGTTCATGGCCCCAGGAAATCTTTACAGGTTATCCCAGGCGAACCTCCAAGTCTCATAACACCACCATCCGGGTGCCGTTTTCATCCACGGTGTACCCGTGTGAAGCACCAATGCCGGAAGGAGGAACCCCCCCTTGTGGAATTGGCCGATAATCACCACGTGGCATGCTATAACCCCTGGTAAAGAAAACAATTCAGAATTTGGTCAAAGTGGCCATGCTGAAATGTCTGAATATCAAACAAGTATACTAATGGTAAAAAATCTGACCAAACACTATCCAGTATATGGAGGTTTTTTTTCCCGTTCCAGGCATTTTGTCCACGCTGTGGATGGAATAGATTTTGCGCTTGCCCCTGGAAAAACCCTTGCGCTTGTGGGTGAATCGGGCTGCGGGAAGACCACGACCGGTAAGCTGTTGGTAAAACTCATCGAACCCACTGCCGGTTCAATATTTTTAAAAGAAAAAAACCATACG
>SKXZ01000065.1 GCA_007128145.1 Candidatus Nitricultor lacus
CTGTTGTAAAATCATCGACTCCCGAAAAAATAATGGAAAAACCCCAAGAGAGCTTATCGACCTGGTAATGGGATCCCTTACCGTTTTTATAGGTATATATTCCCTCTTGGGGTTGGAGTTTTGCATAATCCCCATAAAATTTTCCCTTGAAAAAATGCATGAACAAGTTATGGGATAAAAAGGATACGGTATCCATTGCTTTCACCCCGATTAAAAACCTGATAAAAACCTTTTTACTTATTGTGAGAGAAGTCGGGGGAAAGGGCAATCCTACCAGAAGCATAAATTATGGGTGACGAAGTCATAAAAGAATAGGGAAAAGTCCCGAAATCTGATAAGCACAGGAAAGTTGAATTTATTCTTCTTCCCCTTGATTTTGAAGGCCTTCCTTGATCGCAAAAACGATAAGCTGCATCCGGTCCGGGACTTCGAGCTTTTCCATCAGGTGCGAAACATAATTTTTTACAGTTTTTTCACTGATAAAAAGCTCATCAGCTATAGCATGGTTTCCCTTTCCTTCCGCTACTTTTTGCAATACTTCGTGTTCACGCTTTCCTAACCTCTCGAGCAAGGGAGAAGGAGGCTTATCGATCGATTTTACCAAATCCCGAAGTTCACCGAATACCAGTGGAGCGACTTCCGCCCCAATAACAAGATCTCCCTCGAGCACCGTGAAAATGCTGCTTATGATATTGTTCAAAGAAGCACTTTTCAAAAGATACCCATATGCTCCGGAGGAGATGGCACGTAAAACGGTTTTTTTGGAATCATCAACGGTCAATATGACCACTTTCAGGGCAGGTTCCTGCTTCAAAATTTTCCGGGTGAGTTCCACCCCATCCATATCCGGCAAATTAATGTCTATGAGAGAAAGATCCGGCTTCTCCCGAGGGATCGTTCGTAAAGCATCTGTGGCGTTGGTATATAAAAGAAAATCATTGAAACCAGCTTTGTGTTCCAAAAGTCTTTTGAGCCCTTCGCCAAAAATACGATGGTCATCAACAATGGCTAATTTTATTTTGCTGTTATCTCTCGGTATGGGTTTACTATAATCATCCATTTATTGGTATCCCTATCTGTAGTTTTGTCCCTTTGCCCGGACGTGAAATGATATTTATTCTTCCATGTAGGTAGTGTACCTGTTCTTCCATTCCACGTAAACCGTATTTCTTTCCACCTTTTTTGCGAATTTCATTCAGGTTGAATCCACTACCGTTGTCCCTGATAAAGAGATATATCCAACCCTGAAAACGGCATATTCGTATGGCAAGATTTGTCGCATTGGAATGTTTGCCTGCATTGGTTATCGCTTCATGGAGGATCTTCAGAATAACACTTTTCAAGCGTGGTGAAATGAGTTCTTCATTAAATGTGGTTCGAAAAGAAAACTTTAAAGGTTTTCCCGTAAACCACTTACGGATGGTCTTTTCCACCAGAAAGTGTAAGCTTGAAGATGAAGATTTGTTTTTGCGCAGATTTGTGAGAATTTCTCGTGATTCGTTAATGCACTCTGTTAAAGCGTTAATGATATAATCGGAAAACTCGGAATATTGAATACATCCTCCGTTTTGGGAGGCAACATCAGCATAATATTCTGCCTGCATGCGCAGTGCGATAAGATTTTGAGTGAGTCCATCATGGAGTTCCCTGGCTAAATTCATTCTTTCCTGGCGAATACTGAGATTCTGATTATGGCGCATAAGGCGGATGTTTTCAAAAGATGATTCAGCCAAATTGGTGACTATTCGTAAACCCAGTTTTGCCTTTTCATCCGGTAGAATGGGTGAAAGCAACAGAAGTGTTCCCCACTTACGGCCCATTCCATGAGAAGGAACCGGACACACCGTGATCGGAGTGGTAAAACCCTCCCCGAAAAGCGACCTTACCAACGAATACATGTGGTCTTTCGAATGTAAAACAATAATTTTCCCCTCTGATGCGTTCTCCCGAAAGAAGTGAATGAGTTCTTTTTCAGGTCTCCCTTTTGGCATCCGTGGTTCCAATCCGGAAGAAGTCTGCACGATAAGATTTGGCATAGTTGTTTTGACCATGAGCCCCTGGCTTCCACCAGTGACCGCCAGGGCTGCTGATAACACCCCGTGCATGGCTTGTTTTAAAGTAGGGCTTACAATAATAGATTGAAATATTCGAGAGATGGTAGTAAGGATTTGAAAGGTATTTTCCTGTTCCATCCGTAAACGGATTTCTTCAATGATTATAGCTGTCTGCGTGGCTATAACCGCTAAAAGCTCCCTCAGTTCTTTCGTAAAGACCCCCTCTTTCTTATTAAGAGAAATGACGCCGATGATAGCTCCTGAGGGATCCCGCAAGGGAAGGCAGGCTGAGCAGTGATCACGGGCGCGGTG
Source organism: Candidatus Nitricultor lacus (assembly GCA_007128145.1). GTDB lineage: Bacteria > Atribacterota > Atribacteria > Atribacterales > Atribacteraceae > Nitricultor > Nitricultor lacus. The sequence continues at coordinate 2,367 of SKXZ01000065.1, forward strand.
ATAGGGTAGATTGAGAGGCAACGGTTGGTTTTTATCAATAAATACCGGTTTCCCGGTGCGCATGACGTAGCAGGAAACACATTCATTACTTTTTTTTCTGCACGGGAGTGTTTTTATGTTTTCAGAGAGGCCTACTTGAGCCACGATATGCAGAAGTGATTCATCCCCGGAAGAAACGGCGATCATACCGCTTTCCGCTTCAGCCCCGCGCAAGGCCATACGCAATAGCTCCTGCATGAGGTTTTTTTCCATGGTTTCAGGAAGGAGGAGGCTTCCAGGCATCAACATCACCGCTTCTAATTATAACACACAACAATTCTACCTAAACTTGTTGTCCATCCACTCCGCAACCCTCCCGAATAGCGAATACGATAAGATGCATGCGGTCGGAAATATCGAGTTTTTCCAGGATATTGGTGATATGGTTTTTGACTGTCTTTTCACTGATAAAAAGTTTTTCCGCTATAGCCTGGTTGTTCATCCCTTTCGCCACTTCTTCAAGTACTTCCCTTTCACGGCTGCTTATTTTGTCAAGAAAAGCAGGCGAAGGCTTGTTGTTTTGCGGTATGCGGTTGCGGAGTTCTTCGATGATATAAGGTGTTAATTGTTCTCCCACCACCATGTTCCCCTGAAGGGCTGACTCGATTCCCCGCAGAAGATCATCAAAATGGCAGGCTTTGAGAAGATATCCCAATGAACCCGAGGCTATGACATC
>SKXZ01000008.1 GCA_007128145.1 Candidatus Nitricultor lacus
CATTTCGTGATACATAAATTCATCTTTCTCAGAAGTCTGTGCTATACCATCTAAAAGAAGCATTTTCCCATAGAGTTTCGTATCCAAAACCGCGATTTCCTGATACGGTGATTCACCGGTATAGATCGTCTTGTTAATCTTGAGACTCATTCGATAATTTTCTATGTATCCCTGGGTGTACCAAAGTTCCATCGCCTTTGTTCACTCCTCTCTCCAACTCAATAACTTTTACTTCACCAGGCTGAAAATATCTTTCAATCAAAGGCTCAGATTGTGCAGGATCAGTTGTTCCCTGCAAAAAAATATCTATAGAAGCATATCGGTATTCGGGCCATGTATGAACTGCCACATGAGATTCAGGCATGATCATCAAGGCGCTCAGCCCATAAGGCTGAAAACGGTGAACCTTAAGACCAAGGATTTCACCCTGGTATGCCGCTGCCAATTCACTCAGAAAATTTTCCATTAATTCCACATTGTTAAGATTTTGTGATTCGATGATTTCAATAATCAAGTGCCTTGGGGGTGCTTCAGAAACCACAATTCACCAACTCCTTCTCTGCTTTCACCTTTAAAAAGCACCATTTTTACCTGTGATACCAGCTCCAAGGAGAAAGCGGCCGGTTTGGCCTCCTTCTCCACGGTGAGAGAAAAACATGTCTCTCCGGCAAGAAGTGCAATATTTCATTTCTTTAATGTTCTCTACCGTTACACCTTGAGATATGAGATCATGTTTAATGACCTTTCCCAAGTCAACCATCCACTTCCCCGGCTCCCGGGGCTCTGCTGTTACAACGTTTTTCCGGGATAAAAGAACGACCACGTCTTCTTCCACCTCGAAACAACAGCTTTTTATATAAGGACCAATCCCGACTCTTAAGTTTCGGGGAAGAGACCCATACTGCAAACCTAACGTTTCTACTGCACAAACATGGACCCTGGAAGCCACACCGCGCCAGCCGGCATGGACCACGGCAAGACAGCATTGTACCGGGTCAATAATAAACAGGGGCACACAATCGGCCACGAAAATCGCGAGATATATATTCTTTACATTCGTGACAAGAGCGTCAGCGGTAAAAGACGGCATATCTGAAAGAAATGAATTTTCTTCGATATCAATGTGACTCACAACATGTACCCTGTTAGAGTGAACCTGGCAAGACCGTATGATGGCATTTTCTTCTAATTCTAAGATCTCCAGAATCCTTTTTCGGCCCTCAACCCTGGAAACATCGCCCACATACCTGCGACTGGATATAAAATGATGAAAGTTCCCAATATTATTCAACCGCGGAATAGATAAAAAAACATTCCCTGATACTGGACCTGTATCCATACTTTTATTGTACCGTACAATAGATGTATCTCCAATGTAAACAAGCTGAAAACATATAATTTCCAACTACATTCGTAGTTAATCTCTTGCATTTGGGTGCTTAATACCGTAAGATTGGGGAAATGAAAATGGGAGCATGATTAACCATTACCATGGCTTTATAACGGTGCTGTATTGTATCCCCAAACAGGAGGCAATGACACTGCTCTTTAAAACAAGGTTACCGGATGAAACCCCTCGACAATACACCTCAAGTGATATGAACATCCAAAGAGCTATACATACCCCCATGGAAAAACAAACCAGGAGGCTCCCATGAATTCCTTACCTAGCAAACCCACACTTTCGCTTCACCCCGATGATTTTGACGCCGTAATATTTGACCTGGATGGAGTAGTCACAAAAACAGCCCGAGTTCACGCTCAAGCTTGGAAATATATGTTTGATGAATTCCTCACTCAATGGTCAAATCGGCATGGTACACCCTATGAACCCTTTGATATTGAAAATGACTACCGTCATTATGTTGATGGCAAACCCCGTGTTGACGGAGTGAAAAGCTTTTTAGAATCCAGTGGAATCACCCTTCCCGCAGGGAAGCCCGAAGACCCACCGGAAAGGGAAACAGTGAATGGTTTGGGCAACAAGAAAAATAAGGCTTTTCTCGAAACCTTGAAAGAAAAAGGAGTAGAAGTTTATTCTTCAACGGTTGATCTTCTCCACCGGCTTCGAGATCGAGGACTGAAAACCGCCATAATATCTTCGAGTAAAAATTGTGCCCCCATTCTGGAAAAAGCCGGTATTCTCAATTTATTCGACACAAAAGTAGACGGTTTGGATTCAAGCAGACTCGGGATTACCGGTAAACCAGCTCCAGATATTTTCCTGGAAGCTGCTCGTCAATTGGGAGTCACACCTTCACGCGCGGTGGTTGTAGAAGATGCCATTTCCGGAGTCCAAGCCGGGCGAGCAGGCGGGTTTCGACTTGTACTCGGTGTTGACCGTACAAATGATCCGGTGTCTCTTCTCTCCAACGGCGCTTTTGTCGTGGTTCCGGATTTAGCTGCGGTTTGGGTGCCACCCCAGCAAGAAATTCCCTCTGCGCTTGAAAACTTTCAAACGCTTATCGAACGAATCGGATCCCGCCGAGTGGCAATATTTCTCGATTACGACGGTACCCTTACCCCCATCGTGGATACACCGGAAAAGGCTATCTTAAGTGAGCGTACACGAGATACAATTACTCTCCTCAGCAATGCATGTCCACTCGGTATCATCAGTGGCCGGGATTTAGCCGATGTTAAAAAACTCGTTGGGGTTGACTCTTTGATCTTTGCGGGAAGTCATGGCTTCGACATCTCAGGTCCTGAAGGTTTTTCTCTTGAACACCGGGTTGGGGATGAATTTTTACCTGCTCTGGACGAGGCAGAGTCTCTCTTGAAGAAACTGCTTTCCGATATTCCCAAGGTCTTGGTAGAAAGAAAAAAATTCGCCATAGCGATTCATTTTCGACTTGTAGCTCCTGCAAGGGTTGCGGAAATCGAAGAAATTGTGAATACTGTTCGAGAAAAATTTCCTCGTTTGCGGAAAGCGACCGGAAAAATGATCTTTGAACTCCAACCGGCAATCGATTGGCACAAAGGAAAAGCGTTACTTTCGCTTCTTGATTCGTTAAAGCTCAACACACCGGATGTGGTGCCGATATATATAGGTGATGATGTTACCGACGAAGACGCGTTTCGCGCTTTACGGGGAAGGGGCATCGGCATAGTGGTATGGGACAACCCACGGTCAACCGCTGCCACTTTCCATCTCGATGATCCCGAACAAGTTCGAGTTGTTCTTGAGCAATTGTATGAATTTTTAAAAAGGAGAAATCACCATGGCTGATCCCGAGTGGACCCTAACATATGAAGGTTTTGACCCTGAACAGGAAGCCTTACGAGAGGCATTATGTACGCTTGGAAACGGTTATTTCGCCACACGGGGAGCATCAGCTGAATCAGGAGCCAACGAAGTCCATTATCCGGGGACATATTTAGCAGGTGGCTACAACCGGCTGAAGACAAACATCGCTGGACGCATGGTAGAAAACGAGGATTTGGTCAACATGCCTAATTGGCTTCCTCTCACCTTTCGCCCTGATGATGGAGACTGGTTCAATCTCCTCCAGGTGGATATTCTTCATTACACGCAGGAACTGCATACCAACAAGGGCTTACTCTGCCGTCATGTGCGTTTCAGGGACAAGCAGGGACGCGAAACGACGGTGAAAACCACCCGTTTTGTTCACATGGCGCGTAAACACCTGGCAGGCCAGGTGACTGAAATACAAGCTGAAAACTGGTCAGGTATTATCCATGTTCGTTCCTCTCTTGATGGAACAATTATCAATTCCGGCGTAGCCCGTTACCAGCAGCTCAATAATAAACACCTCGAACCCCTTGAAGAAGGAATACTGAACAACGAAGGAATATGGCTCCTGGTCCAAACCAACCAGAGCAGGTTACAGGTCGCACAAGCAGCCCGTACACGTTTTTTTCTTGAAGGAAACCCCTTCCACCCCGAACGTCATACCGCAAAAGAACCAGGAATGGTTAGTGAAGAGTTTACTTTCGCCATTAACGAAAAACAACCTGTCTCCGTGGAGAAAATCGTTACATTTTTCACCATGCGTGACCGTGGAATTTGTGAACCCAGGCTCGAAGCCCTTGAACAACTGGATAAGGCTGGGAATTACAACGACCTTCTTCCTTCTCATCTTATGACATGGGACCACTTATGGGGTCGTTGTGACATTGAACTGGAAAATAATGAATCTTTCACCCAAATGGTGCTTCGATTACACATATTTCATCTCCTGCAAACTGTGTCCTTGAATTCCATAGACCTTGATATAGGTGTTCCCGCACGTGGATGGCATGGGGAAGCATACCGCGGTCATATCTTCTGGGATGAGCTATTCATTCTGCCCTTTTTAAACCTCAATATACCAGAACTTGTGCGGTCACTGCTTCTATATCGTTTTCAACGTCTCTACCGTGCCAGGCTCAATGCACAAGATTCCGGTTTGAAAGGTGCCCTTTTCCCATGGCAGAGCGGATCAAACGGAAGGGAAGAAACCCAAGAGCTTCATCTTAACCCCAAGTCCGGACGCTGGCTCCCTGACAACACGCACCTCCAACGTCACGTCAACGCCGCCATTGCTTACAACATCTGGCAATATTTTGAAACCACCTATGATTTGGGGTTTATGTCCTACTACGGCGCGGAAATCATCCTGGAGATAGCTCGATGCCTGGCTTCTCTTGCCACCTATAATCCGGATATAGACCGCTATGAAATATTGAATGTCATGGGTCCAGATGAATATCATGATGCTTACCCGGGATCGGACAAACCGGGACTCAATAACAATACCTACACCAATGTCATGGTGGTGTGGGTATTGAACACGGCACTGAAAATTCTCTCCATGTTTGATCAAAAACGCCAGCATGAAATCAGGGAAATCATCGCACTGAGAGATGAGGAAATACAACAATGGCGGGATATCGCGTCACGCATGAAAATCGTTTTCCACAAAGATGACATTCCAACCCAGTTTGAAGGATACGAAGATTTAGAAGAATTCGACTGGGAAGGTTACCGGAAAAAATACGGGAACATCAGCAGGCTCGATCGAATTTTGGAATCCGAAGGCGATACCCCAAACCGGTATAAAGCATCAAAACAAGCAGACGTCTTGATGCTCTTTCACCTGTTTTCAGCAGAAGAGCTCAAGGAAATATTTCACTCCATGGGGTATGAATTCGATACCGAAACCATACCGCGAACCATTGAATACTACCAGGAACGTACGTCAAATGGGTCTACCCTGAGTAATGTCGTTCATTCCTGGGTTCTGTCCCGTTCAGATCGTCCTAGATCGTGGCAATCTTTCATGGATGCTTTAATGAGTGACGTGAAAGATATACAAGGTGGGACAACGCACGAGGGGATTCACCTGGGAGCCATGGCTGGCACGGTTGACCTCATCCAACGCTGTTACAGTGGAATAGAATTTCGGGATAATGTAATTTGGTTGAACCCAAGCCTACCTGATGAAATCAGCAGGCTGAAAATGAAAGTTCAGTACCGGGCTCAATGGTTTTACCTGGAGTTGAAACACTCGTGCGTTACCATCTCGTGTACCGATTGTCCGGGAGGATCCAGCCGCATTGGATACAATGGAAAGGTCTATGAAATGCAGCCGGGAAATCGTATTTCATTTGAATTGTGAAAACAGGATTCAGAAGCCAGGAGTCAGAATTTTTTAGTTCGTGGTTTACCCTTTTACCCATATACGCATATACTCATCCACGCATCTTCGCATATACGCATATACATTTTATTTACAATGGAGAAGATGCAGGATTTTTTCCACCTTTCCCACATCCTTGTGGCCCGGAGAAACCTCCACACCACTGTTGAGATCAAAAGCAAACGGCGAAAACATGGATTGACATTTTACGATGTTTTTTTCATTCAGACCGCCGGCAACGATAACAGGATGATCCATGGTATTAAGGGAAGGAAGAATTTCCCAAGGAAAACATGTACCAGTTCCACCGCTTTTTCCCTTTTTTTTGGTGTCAAACAAGAAATAGTCCACCACATCTTTATACCCTGACAGGGAGAGCTCGGCAAAATGCTTTTCAATCCCAAATGCCTTTATCAACCCTCTTCCCAGCCTTCTGCAATATTCCGGGCTTTCATTTCCGTGTAGCTGTACAAGATCGAATCCACACCACTTGCGGACCCGAATAATGTAGGCGGGATCTTCGTTTTGAAAAACACCGACCTTTAAAATATGGGGAGGAAGCAGCATCAAGATTTTTCTTGCCAATGCCGGAGAAACGTAACGTGGGCTCCCAGGTACCATGATACAGCCTATAGCCCATACACCGAGGTCTGCAAGCTTCACCGCTTGTTCAGACATGGTGATTCCACACACTTTAATCCTCACCACGGGTCTGTTCTCCTCTCATATTCCTCTCAGAGCTAAAAGATCACCGGCTGGAGATGAAGATTCAAGTAATCTTTCCCCAACCAGGAAGTTTTTAACTCCCACATCCATGAACTTCTGTATGTCATTACTTGTGCGAATTCCGCTTTCACTTATAATCTCAACTTCCTCCGGAATAAAAGGAAGAAGTTCCATTGTATGCCTTGGTGAAACTTTCATAGTGGAAAGATCCCTGTTATTTATGCCTACCAAAACGGCACCGCAATCCAAGGCCTTTCGCAAATCTTCCCGATCATGGACTTCTACCAGGGCAGTTATGCCCAATAATTCACACAGGGTGATAAATCGCCGCAGCCGAAATGATGAAAGTATACGTGTTATGAGAAGTACCGCCTGGGCACCTAAAAGTACAGACTCGAAAATTTGACTTTCTTCCAGGACAAAGTCTTTTCGCAGTACAGGAAGAGAAGAGACGCTGCATACCGAGTGTAATAATTCAGCGCTCCCTAAGAAATATTCTTCCTCGGTCACTACCGATACAGCCGCTGCACCTCCTTTTGTATATTCAGCGACTATTCCCAAACATGTTTCCACTTTTTCAGGTGAAAGAATGCGGCCCCTGGAGGGTGATGCAATTTTTATTTCCGCGATTATATTTGGCCCCTGGAGGCTGGAAAGCCTCTCCTTTAAAGGAGAACATTTTGCTTTTGCCCCTGCAAGCATTTTGATGAGAATATCTACAGACAAAGTACTTGTTTTCGATAAACGAATTTTTTTCCGTTGGACTATTTCTTCAAGAACACTCTCCATCAGAACATATCCCCCTTGCTATCCACCCTCAGCACAAACACGGCTCACCCTTATGATTGAGCGTATTGTATCCAGGGCTATTCCTGAATCCAAGATATTTTCCACCATGAAACGTGCTGCCTTGATATTCTCCGCCTTACCCGCCAACCACAATATGACAGCTGTGTTGAGAATAACCGCGCCTCTCAATGGACCACGCTCTCTTCCTTCACAAAGAGCGAGAAATTTATCCGCGTTCTCTTTACTTTCTCCTCCCCTCAAATCCTCCAAGGAACATGCTTCAATGCCAGCATCCCGGGGCAAAAGGGAAAACTCCCGCGTTCTCTCTTTTTCCACCAATATGGCCCGTGTATACCCGCATGGACTCACTTCGTCCAAACCCGGCTCTCCCCATACCACCATAGCCCGCTCCACACCCTGGTGCTTCAAAGCTTCTGAAACCAATGGCAACAACTTGTGATCATATACACCCATGAGCTTAAAACATATCGGAGCCGGGTTTATCAAGGGACCAAGGATGTTGAATACAGTTCGTATTCCAAGTTCCTGCCTGATTTTTTGTACCGCTTTCACGGAGGGGTGGTAATTTGGTGCGTACAAAAAGGTAAAACCGGTTTTCCTGAGTAATTCACCGGCGGCGAAGGGAGATAAATCAATCTTTATGCCCAACGATTCGAGAAAGTCCGCGCTTCCTGAGGGGCTTGATACCGCCCTGTTTCCGTGCTTCACAACTGCCAACCCGCATGCGCAGGCCAACAAAGCGGCTGCTGTAGAAATATTGAATGTCCCTGCTCCGTCTCCGCCCGTACCGCAGGTATCAACCGCTTTTGTTCCGGCTGGCAGAAAAAAGGGTATCGCTCTCTCGCGCAAATAGGTAGAAAACCCAGCCAGCTCATCCCCCGTTTCCCCCCTCATGCGCAGAGCTGTCAATATAACACCTGCTTGTACAGGAGTAAACGCTTCCTCCAAGAATAAACCCATCACGGTTTTTGCTTCCTCAAATGCAAGAGGTTTTCCTGATAAAATGCTTTCGGCGAGTTCTGAATATTTTTGATTCATGATAGCTGTACCCTTAAGAAATTTTTCAAAATTGCCTTACCGTGGGGGGTCAACACCGACTCAGGGTGGAACTGCAGGCCAAACAGGGGGTAGCGGGCGTGCTCAATGGCCATTATTTCACCGTCACCACTCAGGGCGGTTACTCGCAGTGTAGAAGGAAACCTATGAACATCTACCACAAGGGAATGGTAACGCCCGGCATCAATTTCTTCCGGAAGCCCCTGGAAGAGCGGGGAAGGTAACAGGCGTATGCGGGATGCTTTTCCGTGACATGGTTTCAGGGCTTTTACAATGCGGGCTCCTTCAACGAATCCAATACATTGATGGCCAAAGACACACCCCTAAAATAGGTGTAGTCGAAGCAAAATGAGAAATAACCTCGTTGCTTATCCCCACATCACATGGGTCTTTAGGCCCAGGAGAAATAATAATATGTCCGGGCCTTGTATCTTCAATCTCTTCCACGGTGACCTCATCGTTTCTGAATACAAGAGGATCCTCTCCGCTCAGTTCCCCTATATACTGAACCAGGTTATACGTGAACGAATCATAATTATCAATAACTACCGTCATGGCTTTTTCCTCCTTTTTCTCTCCTCTCATCTCTCGGCGTTTCTCAGGGCCGCGAGAAGGGCTTCAGCCTTGCTCGCGGTCTCCAGGTATTCATTTTCAGGTATGGAATCGTGCACAATGCCTGCTCCTGCCTGGACAGAAACCTTCCCATTTGAAAAAAACAAGGTTCGAATCACGATAGCAGTATCCATTGAACCATCCCGGCTCACATATCCCAAGGCTCCCGCATAGGGTCCACGAGGAGAGGGTTCCATTTCTTCTATGATTTGCATGGCACGAACCTTGGGTGCTCCACTGACAGTCCCGGCTGGAAAACAAGCTTGTAGTGCTTTCCAGGGGGAAATTCCGCTACGCAGGTTTCCACGGACACTGGAAACGATATGATACACGTGAGAATACCGTTCTACCTTCATAAAATCCTCTACCTCGACAGACCCGGACCGGCACACCCGACCCAGGTCGTTTCGCCCAAGATCCAAAAGCATGACGTGTTCTGCATTTTCCTTCTCATCTCCCATCAAGTCAGCCACAATTTCAGCATCAGTGATATCATCCCTTCTCTTGCGGGTACCGGCAATCGGCCTGGTTCTTAATACTCCGTCCTTTAGTTTCACCAGCATTTCTGGAGAAGATCCGGCCAATTGAAAATCTCCCGCTTCCAGGTAAAACAAATAAGGGGAAGGGTTGAGGGAACGGAGTTCCCGGTATGCCTCAAAAGGATCACCCTGGTAGGAAGCTGAAAAACAACGTGAAAGAACGACCTGCGATGCATGCCCTTCTTCAATGTAGCTTCGCACTTTCTCTACCGCTTTCTGGAATTCCTGCTGTGAAAAGTTAGAGGAAACTTGGCTGTTGAGACGGAATGCTCCCTTTCCTTTTTTACTGGCAAAAGACTCCATTGTCGAAAAAACATCATTGATCCACTCCACCGCCTTCCGGTATCCTTTGTCGTCACTCCTACTGACCAGGCACACTGCTCCCATGGTATGCCGCAAATGATCGAAGTATAAAAACCGCGGCGCGGAGACAAAAAAGGCTATTGGGTACTGAGACTCACGGTTGGGTGGAATTTTTTCCCATGTCTTGACAACTTCATAACTGAGAAACCCAACAGCACCTCCCAAGAAAGGAACAGATGGTTCCGGATAAACCTCTTCAACCGGAAATCGTTTTTCGAGCATTTCCATCCAATCGGAAAAACCCCTGTACCGTATTTCCTCGTCAACGTCAAAAACAAGAAGAGAAAACCTTCCCCAAATTTCCCCTCTTTCAGCACTTTCCAGGAGAATGATCGGCTTTCGATCACGAAATGCATCAAACAGGGTCACCGGTGTGAAACGGTCAGCTAATGTTTCACACCAAACAGGAACATATGCATATCCCTCATGGAAACGAGAGCGTAGTACAGATTCATCAGGCTGGATATTTCGCATAAAACCTCCCACAAAAAAAGCCCCCGTCTCCAAGAGACGAGGGCTTAAACTCGCGGTACCACTCTTGTTGGTATAAAAACATTACCCACTCACTCAGGCACGGGACTTGTGGTCCGATACCCGGTTTCCTGTAAAGGGAAAAACCCTGCCCGGCCTACTCAATTCCTTTTCGGTGGGCGGCTCAAAGGCCCATTCCTTTCCCCCGGAACACCGGACTTCCACCTTCAGGCCGGCTCTCTATAGAACCGCCAGGGAAAGTACTCGCCCTTATCATAGCCTGCTTTTCATTTGTTATCACATTGTAAAGGGGGTGAAAAACATTGTCAATGAAAATATTCAAAATAAATTACCTCATACCATCCAGCAGTGGAAGGAGATCAAGTGGGTTGTTGAAATACAGATCGCAAGGAATATTTGATTCACTTTTCGCCCCCCAACCAGCTAAGGCAAAATCCACTCCCGCCGCCCGCGCACATTCAGCGTCATATATGGTATCTCCGATATACAGCGCTAACCTTGCAGGAACTGACGCTGATTCGAGGCAGCGAAGCAGGGGTGCCGGGTGAGGTTTATGAAAGGGAATATCGTCAACACAGACAATATGCGGAAAACGCTCCATCAAGCCAAAGGGACCGAAATCATCACTTAATTCTTTGCGTGTTTTCGAGGTAACAATGCCTTTGCTTATTTTCCGTTTGTCAAGTGCTTCGATGAGGAGGTCGATACCATCGAATAACTGTATATCACCGGCTAAATTTTGTATGTGTTCATTCCACTCTTTGATCGCCCCTGCACAATCTTTTATACCGAGCTTACTGAGAGAGATATCTCCCGGTATTCCCAGGACAAAATCAAGCTTTTCATCAGGAAAATAACGACCTCTCCGCTCTAAAACCAGCTGAAGGGCCCTAATGATAACATTTTCCGTATCAATGAGCGTCCCATCTACATCAAAAACAATGCATTCATACAAGAAACGTTCTCCTCTCTCAATACAGTGAAAAGTGGACTTCCCCAATTCAACACTTCCCCGATTCCCCGTATTTTTTCCATTTACATCTTTGTTGCCGAAACATATGTGGCAGGGTAGCTCCTCTGGTTGGAACATGGAGCACCCTCTTACGTAGTGCTTTCGATATGATAGAATGTGTGAGTAAAAAGCAGCTTACAAAAAATATGGAGCGGAAAACGGGATTTGAACCCGCGACCCTCGGCTTGGGAAGCCGATGCTCTACCACTGAGCTATTTCCGCCCCGTGCCATTATCATAGTTTATTTATTCCCATTTTGCAAGTACTCCAAAGAAAAATCAAAAACGTCAATATTTCTTATGATTCGACGGCACCAATACC
>SKXZ01000011.1 GCA_007128145.1 Candidatus Nitricultor lacus
CGTAGACCCGCGCACCCTCTTGCCACTTGATATGGATACCCTGTGTACTTCAGTTGCCAAAACCCATCGTGTTTTGATTGTGTCCGAAGCGTGTAAGACCGCAGGACCGGGAGCGGAGATAGCTACTCGGATTTCTGAAGAAGTCTTTGATGAGCTGGACGCACCGATTATGAGGTTGGGAGCTGCAGATGCCCCTGTTCCCTGCAGCAGATACCTCGAGGACAACTCTATTCCACAAACGGATACCGTAGTGGATACCGTTCAACAGTTGCTTGAGTAGTCAACCTTCTGATGCTGAAAGAAAAAAATAGCCGATAGCGATTCAGAAACAGATATATTGTTCTGTTCACAAAAAGTAAACGGAACATAAAACAACCTGCGGGAGGTACGCAGCAGCGCATATGGATAGTAAAGCGAAGCGGCGGCTTTTTGGAATTGTTGCACTGGCGTTTTTCGTACTAGCCCTTTCCATGATCATCACGGGTGCCGTGCTTCCCGAATGGATTGAAGTATTTGGTGTAACACCGGGACGGGCGGGCAGACTTTTTTTCCTTTTCTACCTCACCTATATAATAACCACATTTCTGAGTGGTATTCTCGGTGACCGGTTCGGTAAAAAACCAATCTTGGTCATTGGACAAGCGTGCCTGGCTGGTGGATTTTTGGTTGTGGGAACAGCTCCGACATTTCACATTGTTGAAATTGGCATGCTTTTACTGGGACTTGGTGGTGGCTGCAGTGAAGCACCTTTCACCACCCTGGTCTCTGAGGTCTTTGCGGGTAGAGAGGGTTCGGCATTGAATTTAAGCCAGGTCTCTTTTGGTGTAGGAGCGGCTGCCGGCCCTTTTCTTGCCGGATATCTCTTAGATGTCGGAATGTCATGGCGGTTTCTTTACCTGGTTCCCGGTGCTGTATCACTGTTTTTGCTTTCAATGCTTGGCAGGGAACGGACGCTTTTCAAGTCGGAAAAGGCCACTTTTTCTTTGCGTGAAGTACCGGTGCTTTTCCGTAAACGAGGATTTTTCCTCGCGCTCAGCTTTGCGGTTATGATACTTTACGTTGGGGCCGAAATCGGCAGTTCTTCGTGGATCAGCACCTATGTGGTGAGAGAGTTGGGGGGGTCTATTTATCAGGGCGGCTTAGCCCTGGCTGGTTTTTGGGGGATGATAACCGTAGGGAGACTGGTGTTTGCAGGATTGGCCCGGCACTATTCGTACCAGGGATTACTACGTTTTTCTGCTGCACTCAGTTTAGGATTTCTTCTCCTTCTCTTGCCGGCACAGAGGGTGGAACTGGCTATAGGTGCGTTTATGGGTGTCGGTTTAGGATATTCAGCCATATGGCCCCTCATTGTTGCGGTGGTAGCACGCGGAGTGGACACCATGAAAATGACAGCCATAAGCCTGGTTGTGGCGTTTGGTGGAATTGGGGCGCTTACCTTTCCCTGGCTCTTAGGTATATTCAGTGAGCGGGGTGGTTTTCGGGTTATATTCCCTGTTGTTGTTTTTCTGGTGATTGCAATGGGAGTGTTATTGTTCTCCCCCCGTTTCAATGAAAATGAGAGGAGTGAGATATAGTGGCTCTGGCCGGAATTGACGTAGGGACCGGGGGATGCAAGATAACTGTGTTTCGGGAGGATGGTATGGAATTGGCCAGTGCCTTCCGTGAATATCCTTTTATAGCACCCCGTCCCGGCTGGTTGGAAATCGATCCCGAACGAATTTGGCAAGCAGTGAAGGATGCTCTGAAGGAAGTTGCCTCACGATCTCCGGAGCTATTGGAGGTGATGGCTGTCACTTCTCACGGGGAAACCCTTGTAGCCGTGGATAATGAAGGGTTCCCGGTAACCAATGCTATTGCTAATTTCGATGTTCGTGCGCATTCCTATACCGAGTATTGGCGAGACCGGCTTAACCCGTTGAAAATATTCGAAATCACCGGAATGCCGTTACACGGGATGTATACGGTAAACAAGATTTTGTGGTTACGGGATAACTTCCCTTCTGTTTTTGAAAGATCAAGGACATTTTGTTGCGTGGAAGATTTTGTCATTCTACGGTTAACAGGGGAAGCGGTAATCGATTATTCTCTGGCCGCCCGCACCATGCTCTTTGATGTGCGCAAACGTGAGTGGTCGGACACCATGCTTAGGCTGGCTGACTTGTCATCTGATAACCTTTCCCGTGTGTCTCCCTCGGGGAAAGTGGCTGGAACGCTTCTTTCCTCGGTTGCACAGGAGGTAGGCGTGAAAAGCGGTATACCTGTGGCCTGCGGTGGTCATGACCAGCCTTCGGGTTTATTAGGTTGTGGTGTACAGGAGCCGGGAGAAGCCATGTATGGAATGGGGACGTCCGAGTGTGTAGCTATCAACCTGGGGACGGAGCCATTTTTGAGCAAGGAGATGATGGAGAACAGTTTCTGTTGCTATCCGCACGTGGAAGAAAACGCGTATCTCACTCTTACCTACATAGCGTCGGGTGGTTCGGTATTACGCTGGTTCAGGGATGAATTCGGCTATGAAGAACGAATGCGTGCAAAAGCCCAGGGGAAAGATCCTTACGAATTGCTGCTCGCCGAAATTCCTGCAAGACCGGCTTCAACATTTGTCCTTCCCCATTTCTCCGGATCGGGGACACCCTATCTTGATGAGCGCTCACGCGGAGCCTTGGTGGGACTTACCGTTGGAACGGGAAAAACCGAAGTGACCCGTGCGATCCTAGAAAGCCTGACCTATGAAATGAAGGTCAACCTGGATCTGTTCGAGGAATTTGGTATTCCTATCCGCAGCCTGCGGGTTATCGGAGGAGGGTCACGGTCACCCCTGTGGTTACAAATCAAGGCTGATATTTTGGAAAAACCACTACTCACTCTTTCTACAGGTGAAGCGGTAGCACTGGGAACCGCCATGCTGGCAGGCTATGCAGGAGGGGTATTTGCCGACCTCAGCCAAGCCCGTGAATCTATGGTGAAATCACGTGATCGAATCGAACCGCGGGAAAAATATCACGAAGCTTATGAGAAACGCTTTCAAATATACCAGAAGATATATGGCGCTTTACGAGATATTAACCGGGA
>SKXZ01000170.1 GCA_007128145.1 Candidatus Nitricultor lacus
CGCCTGCTCAACCAAGGTCGTCTTGGTAAGAGGGTCAGGTCCCTTCATAATGTATACAGTATACTGTATACATTTATTTTGTCAATAAATTTTTCCGGTGATTTTTCCGGTGATGCACCCAATCTATTTACAGAGCTGCTGCTGCTCCTTCTTCCACCAAGAACACCAGGACAAGAAAATCAGTATTCAGGATCTTTATATGCCGACAAAAATAACCCCGTAGACGTCTCTACCCTCAAAGAGAAAATGGCTGATGAACGAGTAAAAGAATTGAGCTATTGACGCGAACATCATATTGATAAAAATATCAAGTGGTCCGACGCTTTGATTGCGGCAAAGATGCTTCATTGGAACTTGGACACAATTTGTACCTTTGATAACCACTTCAACAGGGTACCTGGAACACACAAAATCTCCCCGTAAGAGACAAGTTGTGACGGATTGTACCCGCACAAGCGAAAAAAGTTAAGGTTTTTTCACTTCTCACTTCTGACTTCTCACTTCTCACTTTCCTACCTCTCCACCCGGTAGGGGTCATACTCCTCGGGATCATCGAAAAGGGATTGTATGGGGCTTGCCGGATCGATGCCCACAAGGTTGACACTGAGGAAAAAGGTGCGGTCCATCTCCCACCATGAAGCTTCCACACTGACACACTCTTCGATCATGTGGCGGACGAAGTACCGCCGCTCTTCCCAGTCAGCGATGTCGAAAGCATAGACGCCCTCCACCCCGACGGAAAATTCCCGTGAGCCTATCCCCAAACCGGCGGTAATTGTGCTTATCTCTCCCCTGTCGAGGTCATAGTCTCCACGCAATCTCAAGTAACTCGCGTCAGGATCTCCCAGGGTGAAATCAAGGCCCAGTGCATGAGTGTCAGCCGGGTCAAAAAAGAAGGGGGAATACCCCTCCACCATTTTCACCGTGTATGAAATCCCGGCGGAGAAGGAAGAAGAAAAATCATGCTCAGCCCAAAGCTTTCCTCCCACCGCAAAAAAACCGTCTTCTCCATCGAATAGGGCGCTGTGAAGAAAAGCTTTCCCTCCCAAAGCGTCATTTTCCCATCCGGCGGTGAGGAGCCCCTCCTCTCTCCATACCCTGATATCACCGTAAACAAAAGCACCGATACTCCCGGTACCTTCAATGTAGGCCCCGCTGCCCAAATCCGCCCGGTAGCTTGCGGTAAACTGGGGAACCCGGCTCAGGGTCTCACCCTTCCAACGCTCGTTTTCTGCGGCGATAAGCCACAATTCCAGATCGTCTTTCGCATACGTGATATATCCACCGTAACCTGGCTCCTGCTGCTGCCAGTAATCATAATACATTCTCCCCTCAAATTCAGAAAGTGTAGCCACCAGGTCAAGAGAGAAACGGGTGCGTTGCCTGGTGGAGTAACTTAATGCGGCCTGGAAAAGCAAATCAGGAGTGAAGAGGTAATCATAGTTGAGTTCTAAAAAATACCCCCGTTCAATTTGAAAACCCAGCTGGGGGAAAAAATGAGAAGCTCCCCGCCCCAGGGCACGTGACCATGCTGGTATTTCAATCAACCTGCGGCCTCGGTAATACAGACCCAGACCTTCCAGCATCACCCGTTCTCCCGGGTAAATAGTGACATTACGGGCACGCACACTGTAGAGGGGGGGATCCGTCGCACAGCCGGTCAAAAGAAGGTCCTCTCCCCGCCAGGTTTCATCGTCTACCTCGATCCTCTCTCCACGGAAAAGCAACCTTCCTACCTCATCGATACGATAGGTAAGCCGGGACTGTTCGAACCACCCCTCTCCTGTTTCGAACTGGTAAGAGAGGGCTTCGCCTCGCACCTCGTGCTCCCCTACCCGGAAGGTTACCGCAGACGGTACCAGGAGGCGGGAAGTTTTTAAAAAGAAAACTATTTCTTCCGTGGTGACAAACACGTCCTCCCAGGTTACGGCCACATTCCCTCGGGCTCTCACTTCCTGGGCCAGGTCATCGTAAAGAACTTCCTGGGCGGTAATATGCACAGGCTCGGCTGCTGTCGCAGAACCTGTGAAAAATATCAATATAGCAAACAGCAAAAGACCCCCCACCACACCTTTGTGGGGTAGTAAGGGGGTCTTCACATACAAGGAATATATGCTGCAAACCATATATACCGCCTCTAATATTGCGATTCAACAATAATAACTTATAAATACCTACAAGTCACAGATCGTTCAATTGCTATTACAACTGCTCCTTCATTTCACGGATGGTTCTCCCCACCTCTTCTATCTCCCGCTCAATAGAGCGCATTACTTCTTCTAACCGGTCCCGCTCAGTCTGAAGCCTGATTACCCGTTCTTCCAGCCGGATAATCTCTTCCTCGAGCACCGGTCTCCACCCAGGCTGGTCGTACTCAGGAGGGAGATACGGGTCATTCCAGGTAAGCCTCACCTCTTCACTGACGTGACGCGGGTCTATCGATAACCGGAAAAAGCGCAGGGTGATTGACTTGGTATCAGGCCCGATAAAAGGTTCACCGTCTTCATCGAAACGTGAAAAATATACCTTTCCTGAAGCCTGATCATGGATGCGCTCGTCAAAATCATATGGCCACTCCGCCGGGTATAGACGCCTCCCACGGTCATCTTCAAGATAGGTGTTGTTACCGAACTGCACGGGTAAAAGAGGTGCACCTGTTCCCACCTTGCGGATGGTCACATCAAACACGAGATAGCGATGAAGGCGTTCCCTCTGGATAAAGTCACGATGATACGCTATCTGTTCATCAGCGGAAAGCAAGTTCTCAGCCCCGTATTTCGCCACCCATGCCTGAGCCACTTCCTCGCTCCAGTAAAGAGCACTTACCGAAAAGGTACCACCGCGTGAACGTTCTGTATGGGTCCATTTTCTTTCTGTTTCCCGGTACAGTTCGTCGTAATCGAGCTCGGCCCATGCCAGGGGAGCAAGCACACCTATTACCATACTTACTATGCACAACATCAGGATAGTTCTTTTCAACACTTCCGTCCTCCCTATTTGCCCCAATCCTCAAAGGGCCTGATCTCAACTTCCACCTCGGGGTAATACCACTCTTCTTCGGATTCCTCTACCGAAGTTTCTTCATCAGAAACATCATAATCATTGTAATCATCGAATATCGGCCGTGTCCACCAATCATCCTCATCCTCATCCTCATCCGGCATAGTAGGAAATACCCGTTCATCCCGTGGGGTAAACGGTTCTTCATGTGCAGGCTGCAAAACTGCCGAGCTGGCAAGTTGACCGGCAACTTGAACCTTTTCGGAAACCTCCACGAACAACTCGCTACCCCTTTCCACCACGGCAGGCTCTCCATGAACGAAGAAGCCAGCCACTGCTCCTATCGGACCAAGAATGGCAAGTCCCGCGATGCTTGCTCCTACCGCATAGGCTCTTGATTTGTTCTCCTGGATGGCGCGTTCTCCAAGTTCAAGCAAAATCGGAGTACCGTCTATAGCCCTGATTTCACCGAAATCGATAGTGAGCCGCCCTGGACGCCCAAAATTCCCCTTGCGCCGTACACCATCGAGGACTCCATCCCCCATTGTTCCTCGAGGAGCTACCAACACGCCTTCAATCGTCAGGTCCTCGACAAGTACGAAAGGAACTCTGTCTCCCACATTGTTTCTTTCAGAGTTGAGTTCCTCTTCAATAACGATCTTTACCAGGGTCTCGGCAGGTACAGGCACGGTGAAGGCTTCAACGCGTGAAGGGTCTACAACCGTGCGGAAAAGGTTGTCCACCCGCACGCCTAAAGGTCCGCTCGAGGCATAGCCGAATATTTCACGCTCCAACTCCTCAATTTCTGCGTATAAAACACCTTTTCCAGACAGATCCGCATCCAAGGCCAGCCGAATTGATTTAATTTTAAACTCAAGCGAGGGCTCCTGGTACGAACCTGTGAGGACAAATGTCTTGAGCCGTTCCACCCGTTCCATCAGGGTACCCGACAGAGTATCACCGATAAGGTCCCTTTCCACGTCCTCTACCCGGCTAAGCACGCTTCCTGACTGGGGCATGCCGTAAAGGATGTGTTCCACTTCCTCCAGTGTTTGCACCAGGGGCGAGACTACCCGCTCCTCCGCGAAAGCTCCGCTTGGCAGCACCAGGCAAAAAGCCAAAAACAGTACCGCCGGGAAAACCAGAAAACCTTTTTTCATTGAACTCACTCCTCAAGGTTTATCATACTTTTATTATAACCCATGGTTAAGGTCCTACGAAACAACCGAATCAATAATTTCACTGTCTTTCCGTAAATTATGTCCCTTATTTTGCAGATATCGCGAACAAGACATAATTACCAGTCCTAAATGTCCAGTTAAACACAGCACACCCCTTTCTTTTTCTTTACCCTGAAATGATACAATGAGTTTCACGTTGCGTGAAAAAGGATAAAAAGCGGTGAGAAGTAAGAGGTGAGAGGTAAGCCGGATAAAAGCTGAGGAAAGTGAAGCGGGAAAGGTGGGGCGGGGAATGGGGGAAATGGTTGAAGGCCGTGAGACGTGTTGCGCCACGAAGGCGAAGGAGCATAGCGAGGAAGCAGTCTATGAATAAGCGGTCTAGGGTCGAGGGTCTAAAAGCAGTCTAGGGTCGGGCGAAAGGCCGTTGAGCGTCGAGGGAGCCTACCACGGCGTGGCAGCATCGAAAAAAACGGTGAGTAGTGCTTTTTGGGTTTTCTCTTCTACCCTTATACCCATATACGCATATACCCATATTCGATGTAACGGGGAGGGAAAAAATATGCTTCTCATTATCCTGGCACTCGCGGTAGGGTTTATATTCGGAAGTTGGCGTAAACTTCCACAAGCTGTTGCATCCCGGGCAGGAAGCATTATGCGGCTCGGGCTGGTAGTTCTCCTTTTCGCCATGGGGGTATCAATCGGTTCAGACCCACAAGTGATCGGCGCTCTCTCACGCCTGGGGGTTCAAGCAGTTGGAATGGCAGTTATATCGACAGCAGGAAGTGCCCTTCTCGCTCATCTTGTAGAGCGGTTATTCATTGAGCGCGGAGAGGATGTCGAATCATGACCCGTTCTGTGGTAATCGCCTTAGGCTCAGGGATCATTATAGGGTACCTGGGTATACTCCCTGAATGGTTCCTCGATAACCTCGATCTTCTCATCCAGGTAGCGCTTTTTGCACTGGTTGCGGGTGTAGGAATGGGTCTGGCCCGCAACCGGGGTGCGTGGCAGGCGATACGAGCACTGGGGTGGCCGGTGCTTTTACTTCCTCTGACCGGCTTGGCGGGGGGAACCGCAGCCGCTCTTTTATTCGCCCCTCTTTTCGGCCTTTCTCCCGTACAGGGAATCACTGTCGCATCCGCTTTCGGATGGTATTCTCTTGCCGGGGTGCTGGTTACAGATCTCGCGGGACCGGCACTGGGTATAACCGCTTTTTTATCCAATATTATGCGGGAAATATTCGCTTTTTTGGGAGCCGAAACACTCTACCGCCGTTTGGGAGGCTGGGCGGCTGTCGCAGCCGGAGGCGCAACCAGCATGGATACGACATTGGTCGTCCTCAACCAGATCAGTGCGGGCAAGCTCAGCGCGCTGGGTTTGGTGAGCGGTTTCATCCATACACTCTGTGTTCCGCTTCTTATTCCATTTTGGGCACGCTTTTTGGGGTAAAGGTGGTTCTCTGCGTAAGGCTACAAAAAAGATAACCTTGAAGCTTTGTGGTCTTGTAATGTCCCGGTATGGAATAACGGGAGTTAGATGAAAGTAAAAACGCTGTTTACGCATATACGGTCCATATAGGGCCATTGAATTGCAATGTCAGGACTGCTGAACGAGAAGAACGAAGAACAAGCAGGAAAGACCCAGTGTGATCACCTTTGCCAGGCACGATAGGGATTTTGCACTTTAAACATGCCACCGTCTACCCCGATAATCTCACCGGTGATATACCCTGCCTGGTCAGAGCAGAGAAAACACACAAGAGCTGCTACATCTTCCGGTGTCCCAAAGCGTCCAAGTGGTATCTGCTTAACCTGTTCTTTACCGCGTTCCCGGATCATAGGACGTGTCATATCTGTTTCCACAATGCCGGGAGAATAGGCATTCACGGTAATACCGTAGGGCGCAAGTTCAGCAGATGATATGAGCGTGAACATGTCAACTCCTGCCTTGCTGCAGCCGTAGGCTGAAAGCCCACAGTCGGCGAGATGTGAAGAGATAGAGCTTGCGTTAATAATCCTCCCGAAATTCCTTTTCTTCATTTCCGGGATGACCTCTCTGGTGGTGAAAAATATGCTTTTCAGATTATCCCGGTACATGCGGTCGAAAAATTCCTCATCCATTTCCTCTATAAAGCAAAAATCGAAAACACCGCTGTTATTGACAAGAATATCAACCCTTCCCCACTTTTCCACCGTGGCACGGACAAGCTTCCGTGCTCCCTCATGCGTTGAAACATCGGATTGTACCACCTGGTGGTCAAATCTCCCCGTGAGCTTTTTCTTTACCTGTTCTGCCGCTTCACGGTTAGCACGGTAATTGAGAGTAACCGCCGCACCAGCTTCACACAGCGCCGTTGCTATGGCCAAACCAATTCCCCTGGTCCCACCTGTCACAACAGCAACCTTGCCATCAACCGAGAAAGTGCCGCAAGCCTTCTCTTTCATGTGTGGTATAATTCTCCTTTGTATTTTTTATCGGATTATATATCAGTTCAGCCCTTGACCGGTAATGATGAGTTTTGCAATCTCGTCAATCGTGGTTTTTTCCTTTTCCTTGTTTCCCACGCACTGACCCTGGAAAAAAACGACAATGTTATCACAGATCTCAAACACATCGCTCATCTCATGGCTGATGACAATAATTGTTACCCCCTGTGACTTGAGATCCAAAATGAGCTCTTTTACCTTACTTTTTTCCTGTATACCCAGTGCTGCGGTCGGTTCATCCATTATGATAACCTTCGCATTCCAATAGATAGCCCGCCCGATACTGACGGCTTGCCGCTGACCTCCGGAAAGGGAACCTGTGGAAAGCGAAAGGGAAGGTATGCGTATTTTGAGCTCATCCATAATGCGGCGGGATTCCTGCAACATGAATTCCTTGTCCAGTATGCGGAAACCCATCATTTTCCTGTATTTTTCCCTGCCAAGGAAAATATTGTCCGGAACATCGAGAAGCTCTATCAGGGAAAGATCCTGGTATATGGTTTCTATGCCCAGGTTACGCACTGCCAGGGGATCACCCACCGGCAGGGGTTTGCCATCGTAGAACACCTGGCCGGAAGTCGGCTGGTAGACACCGGATATCATTTTGATGAAGGTCGACTTGCCAGCTCCATTCCCTCCGACAATGGCTGTTATCTTTCCCTCCTGAATGTCGAGATCAACTGCATCGACAGCCGTAAGCCCTCCAAACCGTTTTGTGAGTTCCTTGGTTGCAATAATAGCTTTATCATCCATGCCATCCGTCTCCAATAATCACGTAATTTCCAAATATTTGCGCTGAGATAGTTGGTCCAGCAGTACCCCGAAGATAATAATCAACCCAATAACAATGAACTGGTAAAAGGGTTGAACACCCAGGAAAACCATACCGATTTGCAGGGTACCGATAATCAATGCGCCCACAATTGTCCCCTGAATATCTCCCGTTCCGCCATAGAGGCTTGCACCACCTATAACCACCGTTGCTATAGCCATAAGCATTTGGGCTGCGCCGGCTTGGGCATTTCCACTACCAAACCGGAAGGTGTAAGAGATTCCCCCCATGGCGGCAAACAACGAGGAAATCACGTAAATTTTCATCAGGTGGCTTTTCACTTTCACGCCTGCTCTTCTTGCCACATCCTCATCCCCGCCAATAGCATAGGTATGTTTGCCGAATTGGGTTTTTGAAAGGATGATGATGAATAATCCGGCAATGATCAAAACAACAATCACCACCAAGGGTAATATCCGCATCACGTTACGCAGTTGGGTTGGTTCCACGCCTTCCGGCATATGCAATAAAGAGAAAAACTCTCCCGGTAATATATAAAAGAGATAGCGATTGCCCAAGGACCCCACGATAGCCGGGAGGTTGCCCACCGGAAAACCTCCACTGCGAATAAGAGCCAAGCCATAGGCAACTCCATACATCCCCAAAGTGGCGATGAAAGCAGGAACTTTCAAAAAGGCGACAAGATAACCATTCACCAGCCCGGTTGCGATACCGACAACCATACTGAGCCCGATCCCCAGCAGAATGGAAAAGACGGGAAGGACTCCGTTCGCCGTGAGATCTCTCACCAGGGTTGCCATGATTACAGAAGAGAGCCCCATGGTGAATCCAACCGAAAGATCGATGCCACCGGTAATGATAACGAAGGTTTGACCGATTCCCAATAACATGGTTGTTGTCGCCGCGAGAAATATATCCTGGATATTGGCAATGCTTGAAAAACCTGTTCCGAATATCGAGAAAAACGCCAGAAGAATCAGGAGGAATACCAATGACCATCTTTTGATCAAAAAATTTTTTATGGAGCTTTTTTCTGACATATCCACATCTCCACTTTTATTCGTTGGTGTAATCTCTTTACGAATAGCCATGATTGAAAACTATGAAGGCGGGAAAGGGCAAGGCCCGCAAAGGGATCTTGCCCGAACAATTCTTTTACTGGTAAATCAATGCCTGCATTTCAGGATCTTGATAATTTTCCACGGTGAACAATACCGCCTCAACGTCAATTTTTTTCGGCGGCTCAATGCCTTCACGGAGATACCTCACAGCATGATGAACGGCTTCCTGACCGATCTTATACGGTTGTTGGGAAACGATCCCATCCATCCAACCCTTTTCAACCATCTCGACTACGGATGGTGCAGCATCGAAACCGATTACCGTTATGGCCGGAGAAAGACCGGCATTCTGTACTGCTTGTGCCGCGCCTAAACAGGCAAACAGGTTGTTTCCAAAAACCCCATCGATATCCGGATGAGCTCTTAAAGCAGCGGCTGTTTGCGTTAAAGCTATATCCTGATCATTGTCACAGCTGTTGCGGGCTGCAAGCTCAATGCCGGGATATTGTTCTATGGCCTGGATGAATCCCTGAGAACGTTCATCCGACGTACTCACTCCAACATGGAATTCCTGAAGATATACTTTCCCTTCACCACCGAGCATCTCGGCCATGGTATGGCCGGCAAGCTCACCGGCTGCAATATTGTCAGTTTGGATACCGCTCAAAACAAAGCTTTCCGGACCGGTTGTATAGTCTCCATCGCCGATAAAGGTGTCGGTAGTTATTACAGGTACGCCGCGTTCATGGACATCGCGCAACACAGGAATGAGGGCTTCTTTATCCACCGGACAACCAAAAACCAGATCCACGCCTCGGGCTGCCATAGCAATCCACATCGGAGATTGGACATCAACGCTCCATGAACCAGGTATCTGAGATACAACTTCCACGTTACCAATCTCGGCAGCCATATCTTCTGCCCCCTGCTGGATCATGATCATAAAGGGATCCATAACTCCCGCGACATAACCCAGGGTAAGGGACTCATCCTCTGCCCAAGCCAAAGGAGCTAAAAGCAATATAACGAGTGCAGCACTTATCATTATCATGGTTAAGGATTTTTTTCGTGTAAGCATGTTATCCTCCTTGAAGTATAATTCGCTAATAGAAATAAATAGTTGTTACTGCAGGTATCTGAAACAAAGAGAAACGATTGTATTGCTTTACTGCGGATATTACGTACCTCTTGACATCTCACCTCCTTTTTTAATGCTGTCTTCTATCATATCATGCATATCGAGCTAGAGAAAAGTGGATTTTTATAAATACCTTGTAATTCAAACCGGTAATTCAGGTAAAGGCCGGGGAAAGGAGAGAGTAACCTGCCACTCCAGACCTCACCAAGAATTCAGCAGCAGTTCATCTATTCCCTTCCCTTCAAACCCTGCAGTAATAGCAAAGGCAGGGATTCATGAGGAGCGGGAAAAAATGTCATAAAACTTCAGAGTGTGTTTGACATCCATTTTTACTCATGGGGGGGGGTAAAGCGAATATGCCAGAGGTTGGCTTACCGCGAGCCCGTATTAGATGAAATAGCACGAAAAATGTTGTGACCATGCAACTCTGTACTTCGGTAATGCAAGCTTTGTCTAAGCTGCGTCTCCGACTGCGATGAGTGTTATAAGCTCTGCTGAATACGAATCATTCTGCATATTGTGCCGCGACTGGGCTCGCGGATAAAGCCGAGAAAAAAGGGCCCCGTTGACCGGGACCTTTTTTCATTCAATGACATTGTACATCATATACCTTGGTTTTGCAAATTTTTTTTGAAATATCTTCTGGTTCATTCCAGGAGTTTGTTGTACTTTTTTAAAAATACCCCCCTATTTTCGCTTTCTTACCCCTACTTACAAAGAAATTTACATTAAGTAAAAAGTTAATTCCCCGGTTAAACCAATATGTTAAAAAAACTCGGGCTGGGGGAGGTGGACGTAACCGGGATCGCACGCAGAAAACCGGGCAAACATAATGGTTTCTTTGTCCTTCAGCGGGGAAAGCCCGACCTCTGAAAGAATACGGGGGTGGTGAAAGGCCCGCACAGTCTTGCCGGTCATGGATCCGAAGGAAGAGAGAAGGTTCACCACATTTTCTTTATGCGTCTCCTGCTCCCAGAAAAATTCGTGTACGTCAATCCTGTCTTCCCGCTCCGTCCGGTAGACATACAAGAGCGTCCCGGAGGGTTCCTGTACTGCGATCCACTCCGGCAACCTCTCTCCAGAAGTAAAATGCGAACTCCACCGGTTACGTTCTGCAAGCGCACGCATTGAGGCAGGATTTCGTAATGGCACCGTCAGGTCAAGTTTTTGATAAAAACCTGATGAAGCTTTCAGGATATCCGTTGCTTCCGCTTTCCTGTTAGTGATCCCCCGCAATGAAGAACGAGCAGGTATATCCGCATAATACTTCCCTAGATCATGGAAATCCCACCGGCTGTAAAAAGCAGGTATGTCGGTTACCAACACGGCAAAATCATCCCCGCCCTTTTTCGCTAACTCCACAGCTTCGTCCATAAGGTAGGATGCAAGTCCCCTGCCCCGTGCCTTCTCTACCGTACCTACGTTTGCGATACCCACGGCATGAAACGTGTTGTCTCCATTATGAAAAATACGGGGCAGGCTCCACAGGGTACTCATCACTTCGCCCTCATCAACCACCGATAAAATACGGGATGGATGGAAAAAGGGATCGTGATGGAAAAAGGCATAATAATACAATTTGCTGTCGGCTGGAAATATTGCTTTTAAAAATTCAGCGTTTTTCTCAAAATCATTCCATTCCATGCGCACGATATCCACTTTCACACCTTTTCGTAAAAGACTGCGATAGATTACGGAGGATGATCTTTCAATATCATACATCTTTTTATTTCATTTCGTCAAAAAAGCTCCTCACCTCTGTAAAATACCGAGAGGAGTGAGTAGTGGAAAAATTCTCTGCCCTTATCCGACTCACCTGCCCTTTCATAGCTTGCCGCGTCCCATCAATCCTCGCAGTAACAGGTAAACCTCGTGAATCGTGAA
>SKXZ01000084.1 GCA_007128145.1 Candidatus Nitricultor lacus
AGGAGGGGCGGGGAATTGGGGATGCCCTTCGGGCCGTGAGGCGCGAGGAGCTGAAAGGGATATAACAGACCTGTTGATTTGGGAGATGAATCCAAACTCCACTCCACTTCCCCAATTCAACATTTTCCAGTAAAAGATGGTGCAGTGACAGCCCTTCGGACAGGGAGGCGGGAGAAGTGTGAGGGGTCCAAAGGCTTTCCATTATGAGTTCTGACTCCTGGCTCCTGGATACTGCCTTTACTATCCCGTCACTGCGGGGATTGCTGTGATACAGCAGGGGATGAAAAGGCAGTCGAGAGTTTAGGGGCGCTGTTCACCGTTCACTGATTATTTACAGAGGAATGCCGTAACAGGGGTACATCGGCGGAAGTATTTGGGTATGTCTCACCTTTTCATAACATTGACCCTTGAGCAGACATCATATAGACTTTACATAGACTAGTCTATGGAGGCAGTCTCGTGGAAAAGGTTTGCTCATATGAGATCAAAACGCATCTTCCCCGACTCTTGAAGAAAGTTCAGGGTGGTGAAAGCAATACGATAACCAAGCATGGTGTACCAATCGCTCTGCTTGTTCCTCCCCCCGGCCGTAAAACTATTCATACACAAAAGATTCTTTAGGAGGTACGTTCTTTTCGTAAAGGAAGAACGTTAGAGGGAATAACAGTGCGGGATATGATTGAGAAAATAAGAAAGCCCGAAGTCTGATGGATTGAGTGAAGACCGACTCACAACTCACGGCATTGAGACAGGAGGTTTCTCCATGCTTTCAAACGTGCGTATGAAAACTGTAACTGAAGTGTCAAACCGCCATGCAGGGATCATCAAAGAGTTGGAAGAAGCGGTTTTCCCCTGGTCGGCGCAGAAAAAAATGCACAAAAAAGTATTTTCCGAGATAAAAGCATACCAGTCCAATTTTGAAATGTTTCCGCCGGAAGACCGTGCAGCCTTGGAGGAGATGGTGATCACCCAGACCATCATGGCCAGGATATTTTCCCAACCGGAGAGGATTTCTTCCATCAAAAGGGTGTTGCGGGAGGAACTGAGCCGGGAAGTTTTACGGTACCTACAGTGGACTCTCGACCATCCCTGGTATATGAGCGCTTTTTATATTCTGGACAAGGAAGGGCCTCATCTATTGCGTATTCTTGACTACCATGACGAAGAGGAATACCTTCTCTATTCACAGGCAGCCGAAGACATATGGACCAAAGGGGAAAACAACCTCTACACACTCCTCTTTTTTAACGGTGAGTGCCTGCAGACCTACGGGGGTGTTTTTTACCTCAACTGGGCGACAAGGGAGGATTTCTTGTATTTCGCCCGCAGGCAGGAAAAGTACGCCTTCGAACAGGGTGGATTACGGGCGGCGATGACACCACATCCGGTGGAGTGGGCCGCGCTGTATTCCTGGGGGGAAGTACCGCAGGTAGCCCACCGGGGAGAAATAATGGAATGTTGCCGGGCAGTGGTGAAAGCCGCGCAATTCTCCACGGACCAATTGCCGGAAGATGCACAGGTGGATGAAGCCAATGGGAATATCCGGGTTCTGTTATACCCGGAAGACCCCATGTTCGGACCCCGGGTGATTTGGGAAAGAAAGAAGAAGCAGTTACACCTCTCTGCCATGACGGAAAAAGGATACGAAATGGGCAGGGAGATTTTGAGGGGCACCGCTGAATTTCCTGAAGAGCCGGATGAAATATTTTCCTCGATGATGGCCGCTGCGGCTAACCAGGTCCTGGGTCCGGATGAGTTCTCTTTGCTCGATTCAAGTTTCAGAGAGGATAAGGAGCTCGAACCAGGTGCCCAGATCGAACTCAACCGCATGAATGATTTGATCGAGCGCTTGAATGTTGCTCATAATACCGGTTGCGAGGTTTCTTCCGAAGAACTGGCTGCCGAAACCGGGTTGAGTATTGAAAAGGTGATCCAGGTGCGGGATCAAATAGAGAAAATCATGGAGAAGAACGCACCGGTGCGGGAAGGTTTCCTGGGGTTCTCGCCGGAAAACATGTACCATCTCTTGCACAATTCCATCGACAATATCCCCGATATCTTGGAAATTCGTACCGACAGGATCGAGCCTGGGGAGGTGGAGGGAACCTTGTGGGTCGCCCTGGGGCGTGAGCTTTTACGCCGGGTGGAGGAAGAGGGGGGTACGCTCAAGGCTACCGCCAGGGGGAATCTCCCCCGCAGAGTTGTCGAGCACCTGTTCCACATGGAACTCAACCTCAGGGAGGCTGCGGGGGAATGGATTGCCCCGGTCCTGCGGGAGACCGTGAAAGTCCGCGGGGAGCAGGATGCGCATACCGTTCATGTGGTGAGAACCCTTCTGCATATAACAGGGTACCTGGAGGAGGTGCCCGGAGCCTTCACGCTCACGGAAAAATCCCAACCCCTTCCCTCCGGCCCACAGCTGAAGAATATGTACCTCGATCTTTTGATAAGCGCTTCCCAGGAATATCTTTTGAAATATCCGGGACATTTGCCTGTATGGCCGCTTTTGAAGCAGGCCCTGTCCTTTATCCTCTACGCCCTTGGTCGTGAACCAGAAGGCCGTTTTACGATCCGGCGCTTGACCGAGATCATCCATAAAGCGTTCCCGAAAATGGAAGAATACTATTCAGATGAGGATGAGTATTTCCCTTACCTCGAATATCTCGATCTTTTGGCGCGTTACAACGTAATCAGTAATTTTGCCCTCCCTCTCGGGCTGGTGAGATATCTCGATGAGAAAAAAGAAGCCGGGGTTTTACAGCTCACTCCTTTATTCCGGAAACTGTTCCAGTGGAAAGACCCGCATGGAGCAAAGTGAGGTCACGTATATGAAAAAATACCTGGTTACCGGGTGTTCCGGTTTTATTGGAAGCTTCGTCACAGACCTCCTTCTGCGGCAAAAGCACGGAGTCGTGGGAGTGGACAACATGAATAGAAAAAAGTGTAGGTTGAAGGGTCTTGAAATATCAGTTTTTAAGAAATATTGAATTGGGGAAGTGGGGGTGCCCTTCGGGCAGTGAGACGGATAAAGGCGGGGGAAGGTGAGGCGGATAAAAGCCGGG
>SKXZ01000021.1 GCA_007128145.1 Candidatus Nitricultor lacus
ATCTGGCCCTGGTCGGTTTCGATGATATATCCCAGGCATCATACAGCGATCCTCCTCTTACCACGGTACGACAACCCCGCTACTTCATGGGGCAGGTTGCCATGAACATGCTTTTTACTCTTTTATCAGGATCCAGACCTTCATCAGAGACGGTTTTTTTGGAACCCGAGCTCATCATGAGGAAATCATGCGGTTGCGCGAAAAACGAGAAAGGAGATGAAGGACTTTGCCCTAACGGTTCTCGAGGACCGGGAGCCGATATCCGGTTTTACCTTGGCCAAAGAAACAGCTGAGATCATATATGCCGCCTATCTTTCTTCAGAAGAAGGGAGAAGAATCGATTTAAAGGATATCATTTATTAGGAAAACAGGAGGAACCCTGATGATTTTTTTTCCTTTTCGGGACTACCCCGAATCTCATCTTCAGATTATCGTTGATTCTTCAAGGAGCCCTCTCAAACTGGAAAAGTTCGTACTGTTACGTTTACGTAAAAATACTGTCTATTCTGGAAGGATAGATGACCAGGAGGCGGCGTTTGTTCTTATGCGGGGAAAAGGAAAAATGTGGGTTGACAATGTTTTCCTTGGAGAGACGGGGGTAAGGCAAAGTGTATTTTCTTCCCCTGCCTGGTCTTTTTACATACCTCCACACACATCCTACCGGATAGAAGTCCAGGAAGAATCAGAATTTGCCGTTGTGCTGGCTGATTCGGGGGTGACTGGATCGGGAAAAAAAACCGAGGCGAACTTTATTCGTCCCGAAGATGTATCAATCAAAAGGGTTGGAAAAGACGCATATCTCCGGGACGTCCACACCATTATTGGATCTTCCTTTCCAGCAAACACGTTTATGGTTGGAGAGACATTTAACCAGCCTGGGTTGTGGTCGAGCTATCCCCCCCACCGCCACGAGAAAAATCAACCACCTCAAGAATACAAGCTTGAGGAAATATACCATTACCGCTTCAACCCGGAGCGGGGTTTTGGCGTCCAGTGCCTGTATACCGATGACAAACAGTATGAAAATGCCTATCTCGTGAAAAACGGGGACACCTTGGTTATCCCCCGTGGGTATCACCCCGTGGTGGCGGCACCGGGGTACAGTATGTATTATTTCTGGTCCCTGGCGGGTGAAAGAAGGATCCTCTCTCCTTATGAAGACCCCGCGCATCAATGGATTCATTCAGAAGGGAAGGAGAGATGAGATCTGCTTATGCGCCTTCAGCCGGTTTGAATGAGAGAAAACATCATATGCGTCTTTTTCAAAGAAAGTGTCCTGGAAAGGAATAGGGAAGTGCACGGGTATATCTTTCAAAACTTTCGAGTTGTGACGCCTCTGCGGGTGTTGGACTCTCATTCCGTGGTGGTGGAAGGAAGCCGGATCTCTCAAATAGAAAAAAAGGACGCTCTGAGTGCAGGGGAAGGGTATTTTGTTGTTGACGTTCGAACTTTTTAAAAAGGGTGACGATGGCGCCTGAACTTCCGGGTGCCCTGGAGTGTGGAAAAGTGCTGCGCGACAACGGTATCCAGTTGGCGATAGGTCACTCTGGCGCAACATATGAAGAAGTGCTTCGAGCCATAGAAAGCGGGTACACCCATGTCACGCATATGTATTCGGGCATGTCGGGTGTAAAAAGGGTACACTTGCAAAGAGTAGCCGGTGTTATTGAAACAGCGCTTTTGAGAGATGAACTGGAAGTGGAATTCATTGGAGACGGGATGCATCTTCCTCCACACCTGGTATGGCTCATTCTGAAAAATAAAAGCAGGGGAAAGATATGCGTGGTAACGGATGCAATGAGAGCTACGGCAATGAGCGAGGGAATATACGAATTTGGAGGTATGGAAGTTCTGGTTGAAGAAGGGGTGGCAAAACTCAAGGACAGAAGCGCTTTTGCCGGAAGCGTAGCGACAATGGATCGCGTCGTGCGGTTTTTGGTAAAAGATGTGGGGCTTACAGTGGAAGACGCTATAACTCTTGTGAGTTTCAACCCTGCAAAAAGCGCGGGTGTCGCCGAACGTAAGGGAAGCATCGCTCTTGGGAAAGACGCTGACCTTGTCATCTTCGACGCTGAATTTGAGGTACTCATGACCATGGTGCAAGGAAATATAGTGTATTCAAAACTTGAGAAGGAAGGATAAGAGTGATGAATATAAGCTGTTGCTGGCTTTATGCTATCAGTAAATACGGGTACCCGCCTTCTATTGAAGATACATACAAAGCCTTAAAAGCAATGAAGAATTTGGGGTTCGATTACGTCGAGCTTGAAGGCGTGAAGGAAGACAACCTGCGAGCTGTTGACAGGGAAAAACACGCCTTGAAGAAATTCTGCGAAGACCAAGGTCTCACTGTTATCAATTTTTGCCCGATTCTTCCGGGAATTGTCAGCATGAATGACAGGGAACGGGAAAATGCTCTTGCACTGTTTGATACTGCTCTTGAGATAGCATCTTTTTTTCATTGTCCGACTATACAACTTGATAGTTTTGTGCCTCCTCTTGAATTTGTCGGGGAAGCTCCCTACAAAGACATGGTACATTACGGTCTCAAATTTCAGGTCAAGGTAGACCCTGCTTTTTCCTGGCCTGCTTTGTGGGAAAAGGTTGTGGATTCCTTCACGCGGGCCAATGAAAAGGCAAAAAGGGGAGGCATGAAATTGTGCCTGGAGCCCAGGGTGGGAGAAATCATCAGCAACACTGATTCTCTCTTGAGATTGATGGACGCAGTAGATGATGAAAATTTCGGTGCAGTGCTTGATACCGGTCACCTGAACGCACAAAAAGAAATTCTCCCCTTGAGCGTTGAAAAACTCGGAAAGAGCATATTTTACGTGCATGTTTCAGATAATGATGGAAAAACGAACGAACACCTGGCAGTGGGGAGGGGAACCATAGACTGGAATGGCGTTTTTGCAGCTTTAAAAAAACACGCTTTCAACGGATACGTTGCTGTTGATGTAGGAATGGTAGAAGACCTTGACGAACAATACAAAGAATCTCTATCCTTCTTGGAGAAGATGATGTAAATCTCTTATGCTACACTTAC
>SKXZ01000202.1 GCA_007128145.1 Candidatus Nitricultor lacus
CGGCGTTGTCGGGCCGCCGAATGGTCCAACGACTCTGCCGAAAGGAAAGCCGTCCTTTTCACACTGGGGCCTGAAATCAAGAATATAACGCGCTATCCGAACTAATGGATCCTGGTTATTGAAATGGAAGAGCATACTTCGAGTTACACTGCATTCCACAGAAAGAAGGTGACTACTTTCTGAAAAACTGTGTTCCCAAGCAGAAGGTATACCAGACGCTACAGGTTGGTGGGTGAGTTATGACTTTGGTTTCCTCTGCGGTACTTGTTCATCCAAAAAGCTAGAATGATGGGCTTAAAAGACGGGATAATGGTGAAATAGCGAAAGGCAAAGAAGCATGCCTATCATGATACAATTTCACAAAAAACGATATGATGCGAAGAAGGTGGGAGTCGTGAAGTAATTGGAATGCCCTTCTCAAGATTTTTTCACGCATTCACGCACTTACGCACATAAGCATATACAATTGATTTACAAATGAGACACCAAGGAGGAGAAAAGTACCATGTTAACAAGATTGCTCAATCTCTGGGGATCTTTACGTGACAGCTTCTGGTTCGTTCCTTCTTTCATGGTATTTTTAGCTGTTGTTTTGTCGATGATTATGTTGGCCATTGATAGAAGGGGAGGTCTCGAGGTATACCCGATTTTCAATTTTTTATATGCCGGTGGGCTTGAGGGAGCACGTTCTGTGTTATCGACGATAGCAAGTTCCATGATTACAGTTGCGGGTGTGGTTTTTTCCATCACCATGGTAGTCCTCACTCTTGCTTCTTCTCAATTTGGCTCACGCCTGTTAAAGAATTTCATGCACGATATGGGAAACCAGGTTGTGCTCGGAACTTTTATCTCTACTTATATTTACTGCTTGCTTGTTCTCCAGACGGTTCATGCAGAAGAAGAGGAGATATTTGTACCTGCTGTTTCAGTTACTTTTGCCATTGCTTTGGCACTCATAAATATTGGAGTCATTATCTATTTTATTCATCATGTGTCCACTTCAATCCAAGCCAGCCATGTAATTGCGAATGTTCATGTTGAGCTTGAAAAAACTCTACAAAGGCTTTTTCCTTCAGAGCTCGGGGGTGAATACAGAAAACTTGAGCACAACAACATAAATGATCAATATAAGGAAAAATATCAGCACACAATAAAGATTCAAGCACGTGACAGCGGATATTTACAGGCTATTGCCGGAAACGATTTATTGGAAATTGCCGCAAAGAACAACCTGCTTATTGAACTCCAATATCGGCCAGGGGAATTCATTGTGAAAAAGAATATACTGGCCATTGTCAGAAGCGAAGAGGAATGTAATGAAGAAATTACCAATACAATTGCCAGCTTATTTTTTGTAGGTGATCAACGCACCCCTGAACAAGATCCCGAATATGCGATACATCAGTTGGTGGAAATCGCTGTTCGAGCCCTTTCACCAGGAATCAATGATCCGTATACAGCAATGACTTGTATTGATCGGCTTGGCTCATCACTTTGTTCCCTGACAAGAAAGGATTTTCCTTCTCCTTACCGCTTTGATGAGAAAAGAGTACTTCGAATAATAGCAAAAACTGTAAATTTCACCGGAATCACGAACGCTGCTTTTGACCAAATACGGCAAAATAGCCGATCGAACGTTGCGGTCATCATACGTATGTTGGAAATGCTGCAAAAAGTCGCTGTTCAAGCCTTACATCCCGAACAACGACAGGCAGTCCTTCGTCAAGCCAATATGATTGAGCGTGCTGCACGGGAATCACTACTCGAGAAAAACGACTGGGAAGACGTAGACCAACGATACCTCACCTTGCTCAATTCATTAAACGGGAAAAAATCATACAATGAAACTTAATTTCTATTATTTATACAGGTGTTGTGAAAATGAACAGGTAAAATTATCAGTGTTGTTGGACCGGGATTCATAGGCAAAAAGGTAGGGAACTTTCCCTTTCCTGTAATCACCTACCCTTCTTTAACCACCATCAAAATGAAACCATACAGGATACCCCTGCCGGGGGTGGTTCCTGTTCTGCGATGGAAGTGCAGCAATATACCCTTTGATCTGATACATGCTTACAGCCCCTTTGGATTTGGTCATGCTGCCAGGAATATCGCCCGGGCAAGGAAAATCCCCTGTGTGGGGACCTTTCATTCTAAATATTATCAAAAATTTCGAAGGCACATCCGCAGTAATACCATCGCGAAAGCAGTAGTTCGTTATATAAGTAATTTTTATCAAACCCTTGATATGGTTTTCACCATGAATCCCGCTTGTGCCAAGGTGCTTCGATCCTACGGTTACCATGGTGAAGTGACTCTGATACGCAACGGTGTAGACATGGAACCACTATGGAAGAGAACGTAAAGCTGCTTGGTAACATTGATGACAGGGAAGTTTTTGGGATCGACCTATGCAGCGGCGGACCTCTTTCTTTTTTCCTCTCTCTACGACATGGACTCCCTGGTTCCCATGGAGGTGGCAGTGTACAAGACCCCATCGGTGATACTCCGTGGGGCCACCACAGTAAGTGATGCGAGGTACCGGGATGGTGAGAATGTTTTCCTAATCGATAATCATCCCCGGGCAATGACGGAAAATATTTACCATCTGGTGAAGAACCCCGAGAAGATAAGCTCCGTCGGTGAATTTGCCCAGAGGGATCTTCCACGGAGTTGGCACTCTATCGTCCAGGAAGAGGTTCAGGAAGCATACCTAAAAATTTTAAGGGATTATTCATTGAAATAATTGCAATATATCATATTGTATCGCAATCTCTGTTACAATCATTAAGCACCTGCATTGCATGGAAACAAACCCTCAGCTCACCGAGGGGCCCGTAAATTGTAAATGGAAAAAACGGGGAAAAGGGGAATTGTTGGTATTTCAATCTTTCCACTACTCACTGCCTTTGTTGTCACTGCGAGGAGGCGTTTTGTGCCAACGCGGCAGGCAATGAAAACAGTAGTCAGAATTCCGTATTCAGTATTCAGAATATAGAGGCAGAGCTTTATTCTGTGTTTCATCTCGTTGAGAA
>SKXZ01000039.1 GCA_007128145.1 Candidatus Nitricultor lacus
CAGACGTGGGCCAGAAGAATTCTTTTCTCCCTTCCGGTGCATGATTTATTGTAGGAATCACAGTATAATGTTGCAGCATTCCAGGCTTCCAGCAAGTTAGTCATTTTACATAACTTTTTCTAAAAGTCTGGTTTTCTCATCTGCGGCGAGTGAATCTACGATTTCATCCAAATCTCCCTCCATAACTGCATCCAAGCGGTAGAGAGTGAGGTTTGTACGGTGATCGGTCACACGGTTTTGTGGATAATTATATGTTCTTATTCTTTCACTCCGCTCCCCTGAACCTATCTGTCCCCGCCGCTCTTCGGCTATCTCTTCTTGTTGCTTGTTCCTTTCGTTTTCCTGCAGGCGAGCTTTTAAGATTCGTAACGCCTTGGCTTTGTTTTTGTGCTGAGATTTTTCATCCTGGCACGTCACTACAAGACCGGTAGGCAAGTGCGTTAAACGAACTGCAGAATCGGTGGTATTCACGCTCTGACCGCCGGGCCCGGAAGAACGGTACACATCTACCCGAATGTCTTCCGGCCGAATGGTTATATCTATATCATCTGCCTCAGCAAGCACCGCTACCGTAGCGGTAGAAGTATGAATACGTCCGCCGGCTTCGGTAACAGGCACCCTCTGTACTCTATGGACCCCGCTTTCATATTTAAACTTACTGAACGCTCCTTTGCCTTCCACAGCAAATATTATTTCTTTATACCCACCCAGCTCAGTAGGGTTGGAATTCATTATCTCTATTTTCAAACCATTCTTTTCTGCATAACGTGAGTACATTCGAAACAGTGCGTTCACAAAAAGAGCGGCCTCCTCGCCCCCTGTACCGGCGCGGATTTCTACCAGAGTATCGGTCATATCACGAGCGTCTTTCGGTAACAACAGTTCCTTGACTTCCCTTTCCACATCATCCCGCTCTTTTTCAAGGTGTGCTATTTCTTCCTCGAGCATCTCTCTGAGCTCTGGGTCTGCCTCGTCCTTGAGCAGGGTACGGTCTTCTTTTTCTTTGTCTATAATCTCACAATAGTGCACGTAAGCCTTCACCACAGGTTCAATCTGCGCTATCGAACGGGCGTACTCCTGGTACTTCTGAAAATCACTCGCAACTGACGGGAGAGCCATGGCTTCTGTAAGCTCATGATATCGCCGTACCATCTCTTCGGCTTTATTTTTCCACATCAGGATATTCTCCCCGCATGCTTCCTTTCAAAGCTTCGAAGGCAACCTCAAGCTGTTTTTCATCGGGCTCCTTGGTCGTAATTCTCTGCAAAAGTAACCCGGGGGAAGCCAGGATCCGTCCAAGAATGCTCTTCTGGTTGCGTGAAAGAAGCTTGATTATTTCATAAGCAACTCCGGCTACTATTGGAATCACCAATATACGCGACAAAACTCGTGTGACAAAACCCGGACGACCCAAGAAAGAGAAAATAAAAATACTCACAACCATGACAACAATAAGCCAGTTCGTTCCGCAGCGCGGATGAGCTGTGGTGTGCTTTCTTACATTGTTCAAGGTTATTTCTTCACCATTTTCGAAAGCATATATGGTTTTATGCTCAGCACCATGGTATTCGAATATACGCCTGAAATCCTTTAAATATGACATGATAGTCAAATACGCAATAAATATCCCAACACGAAAGCCCCCTTCTACCAAATTATAGGTAAAAACGGAGGTAATGCGCTGGTCTACAAGCGAGGTTAGAAATGTTGGCAGTGCAATGAACAAACCAACGAAAAGACCGAAAGCCAGTAATATCGCCAGGCTCATATCAGCGGTTGATAATTTTTCCCCCTCTTCCTCCATGGCCATGGTGGCAGAATACGTCAGAGCCTGCATCCCTACCACCAGGGAATCCACCAGATTGACAATCCCTCTTATAACCGGCAACCCGAACAACTTGTTTCGGGTGAAAAGAGGTGGTTGCTCTTTCACATCGGTGATGATCTCCCCATTTGGACGTCGGACCGCTATGGAGATCCTCCAGGGACTGCGCATCATCACACCCTCTATAACTGCTTGACCGCCTATATTGGGTAATTTTTTCTGTGTCATTGGTTCTTTTTGCTCCATGGTCGCCCGCAACCTCCATTCCCTTCCATACATTGACCATCAACGCATGGAGGCCCTGCTCCCTCAAAAACAGTGGGAGCTATCTGAGTTACAAGTTTCAGCATCTCCAGGCATGCCTGTCGAATCTCCCACTGGGCACGGTTACATAGTCTCAATCTGAATATATGGAGGAGTTCACGGGCATTAACAGTAAATACCAGAATAGTCGTTACAGCCTGCGGAAATATGTAGCGAGCGTCTTCTTTCGCGATTCCAGCATTCAACAATTGCTTGTATGCATGGTTAGCTTTTTCCATGGCTTCTTTAAAAATCATCGTGGCATGGCTATTATCACTTATGGAAGGAGGAATCACATATGCGGGCTCTTCCAGGTTCACGTAGCGTTGGCTTTGCTGAGAAAACGAAGCAAGCCTGTGACGAACAAGCTGGTGAGAGGAAGCGCGGGATAGTCCTTCCAACAGAAAAGAGAAACTCGCATGTTCCAAAACGGAATGATGACCTTTTTTTACCAAACTGCGAATCAAAGATCTGGAATCAGGAGGTAAGAGTGATTGGGGCGCACCTCTGCTGTAACAGGTTCTTGCTGCACGAGCAACCACTCCTTCAGGATCAGGGGTATGAGCAATAAGAGAAATATTCATTGCCGGGTACTAAAAGCAGCCCTGAAGCTACTTTCTAACCGTTCCTGCCTTTCGGCATGAACGGCCCTCAGTACCTGTCTCCATACTTGGCCCTGAATTTTTCCACTCTCCCTGTTGTGTCTACCAGCTTTTGTTGACCGGTAAAAAAAGGATGACACTGGGAACATATTTCAACCTTAATTTCCGGATGCTTGGTGGAACGGGTCGTGAAATTGTTTCCACAAGCACATATTACCTTTGTCTCTTTATATTCCGGATGTAAGCCTTTTTTCATCGACAATTCACCTCGATAGTTATCCCCGTGAAAAATGCA
>SKXZ01000015.1 GCA_007128145.1 Candidatus Nitricultor lacus
CAAGAGTTTCAGGTTTCATCGATAACTTGAGCTATAACCCTGCTTCCTCGTAATGAAATGAACCGAACCTTTCTCCATTCTCCCTCCCTTAGAGAATTTGTCCCACTGATATCTACTTTAAGGTTCGAAGCGGTTTTTCCCACTAATCCTTCCTTTTCCCGTTCAACTAGAGCCACACATTCTCTTCCCATAAGGTTTCTGAGTCTTTCCATTCGGACTTCCCTTACCAGTTGATTGATTCGTGTCAGTCTTTCTTTTTTTTCCGCAGGAAGGACGTCGTCTTCCATTTTCTCTGCTTGTGTCCCGGGACGTGGTGAATACATAAAAGTATAAGCGACATCGAAGGCTACCTTTTTCACTACATGCAATGTTTCGAGAAAATCAGCTTCTGTTTCACTCGGATAACCGACAATAATATCAGTACCGATTCCGGCATACGGTATCTCTCTGCGAATCAAGTCAGCCATTTCCAGGTATCGATGTTGATCGTATCCCCGGTTCATGAGTGAAAGGATCCGGTCAGAGCCCGCTTGGAGGGGAAAATGAAAGTAAGGACATATACAAGAATGATCACGAACTATTTCTACAATGTGCTTACGCATGTCTTTTGGGTGAGAGGTCAAAAAACGAATCCATAT
This sequence comes from Candidatus Nitricultor lacus, assembly GCA_007128145.1. Classification (GTDB taxonomy): domain Bacteria; phylum Atribacterota; class Atribacteria; order Atribacterales; family Atribacteraceae; genus Nitricultor; species Nitricultor lacus. Next base: position 639 of record SKXZ01000015.1, read on the forward strand.
ATTTTTCCCATCAACCATTTTGGCTATGTCTGTCAATAATGTTTCGAAATCTTGATCTCCCGGCAAGTCCTTACCATAGCTATTCACGTTTTGCCCGAGCAGGATTATTTCTCTGAATCCTTCATCAATAATATTTTCGATTTCCTGTAATACCTGGGCGGTAATTTTACTTCGTTGACGTCCCGTCGTGTAAGGTACGATGCAATAACTACAATAATTGTCACAACCGTAGGTAATGGGAAGCAAGGCTGTAATACCATGCTTGCGCCTGTATCCTTTTTCCAGCAGTGGTCCTGTCTCTCCTTCAGGAATAGCGAACTGGCCTTTTTTCTCTTCTATACGATCAAATACCAAACGAGGTATGTCTTCCAAGTTGTGTGTACCTGCCATGACATCAATCCCGGGTATCTTCTTTTTCATGGCTTCTTTCATATGTTGACTCAGACAACCAAAAATGACAAGAAGAGGCATGGCATCTTTCCCTCGTCGTGAAGCCCAGGAATTGACGATGCTTACAGCTTTATCCATAGCGTGTTCACGGACTGCACAGGTGTTAAAGATCACCACTTCTGCTTCATCGGGCGTGCTTGCCGGCGTAAAGCCCTTCTCACACAAGATATATTCCAAGTGTTCTGAGCGGCTTTTATTCATCTGGCATCCAAACGTTTCAACCAGGTATTGCAATGAATCTCGATCTCTCCTTCAATTTTCACCTGTATGAGGCTTGACAATAAACTTGATCGCTGTTCTTTCTTCCCCCTCGATCTCTATATCGATGAAAGCGGGAATAAAAGCCAGGTCGATCCCACTGGGAGCCAGAAAACCACGAGCGATTGCGATTGCTTTTATTGCCTGGTTCACTGCTCCAGCTCCTACTGCTTGAAGTTCCACGACATTTCTTTCCTTAATAGCGCCAGTAAGTGCTCCGGCGACTGAATTCGGGGTAGATTTCGCAGAAACCTTAAGAACGTCCATAGGAACCCTCCATGGCAGAGTTTGTGAATCCAGGCCCGCTTACTTGACGGATACCCTCTTGATATCTCTAGCTTTTCCAGTGTCTGTATCAATATCCACCAACACACCATTCAAGAAAAGATTTTCTTTCGCCACAATATTCTTAACAGGCATCTGGGTTAAGAAACGATGCAGTATCTGTTTCACCTCAACACCGATAACGGAATCGTGCGCACCTGTCATCCCGATATCGCTTATATATGCCATACCGCGGGGAAAGACCTGTTCGTCAGCTGTTGGTACATGGGTATGGGTACCAAAAAGACATGATATTTTCCCGTCGAGATACCAGGCCATAGCAATTTTTTCAGAGGTGGCTTCTGCGTGAAAATCAACGATAATAATCTTGATATTTTCCGGTACTTCATAAAGGTACTCACATATGCGTTGAAAAGGGCAATCAAGGGAATTCATAAATACTCTTCCACTCAAATTAATAACCGCCCAGTGTATTCCCTGGGTTTCTAACAGCAACCCTCCCTTTCCCGGTACTCCTTCGGGATAATTCAATGGTCTCAGGAGGCGTGGCTGATGTGGTATGTATTCAAGAATATCTTTTTTATCCCATATATGGTTACCACTTGTTATTACATCAACTCCCATATCAAGAATTTCTTCACACACTTGAGGGGTAATTCCCAAACCCGCAGCAGCATTTTCTCCATTAACAATTACCGCATCTACCCCATGTGTTTCCCTTAGATATGGGAGTTTTTCCTGTAAAATTTTACGGCCCGGTCTACCTACCACGTCACCGACTATAAGAAAATACACTCGGACACTCCTGTTTTTTACTTAGCATATTCCACAGCCCGGGTTTCCCTTATTACAGTCACTCGTATTTGACCTGGATACTCGAGTTCCTTTTCAACTCGCTTAACCACGTCATGGGCAAGTTTTGTGGCTCGGGCATCGTCGAGTTTTTCCGGTTTTACAATGATACGTACCTCTCTTCCGGCTTGGATGGCATAGGTTTTATCAACCCCTTCGAAATCACCGGCAATTTTTTCCAACTGTTCCAATCTTTTTATATATGATTCAAGGCTTTCACGGCGGGCTCCGGGACGGGATGCAGAAATTGCATCCGCTGCTTGAACAAGAACGGCTTCTATTGTCTTCGGTTCCACATCATCATGGTGAGCTTCAACAGCGTGTATTATTCCCTCTCTTTCCCCGTATCTTGACACCAGTTCTTTACCTATTAAGGCATGAGGACCTTCAACTTCATGGTCTACAGCTTTACCAATGTCATGAAGAAGTCCAGCTCTTCGAACAACAGCGGGATTGAGCCCTAATTCTCCGGCCATCAAACCTGCGAAAAAAGCTACCTCTTTCGAGTGTTGCAAAACATTCTGCCCATAACTGGTTCGATAATACAGTTTACCTAAAAGTTTAATCAAATCAGGGTTTATATTTTTAACGCCCGTATCAAAAAGAGCTTGTTCACCTTCCTGGATAATCCTGTCTTCAACTTGTAATTTTGCTTTTTCAATGAGTTCCTCGATGCGCGCCGGGTGAATTCGTCCATCGCCAATCAACTTTTCTAAAGATATGCGAGCGATCTCGCGTCGTATGGGGTCAAAAGAAGATATTATAACCGCTTCGGGTGTATCATCTATTATGAGATCAACGCCGGTCATCATCTCAAAAGCTCTGATATTTCTCCCTTCTCTTCCGATAATCCTTCCTTTCATGTCATCATTCGGGAGCGAGACGACAGCGACTGTATTATCGGCAGTGAATTCCGCGGCGTATCTCTGTATAGAGTTCACAACCAGTTCTCGCGCAATACGCTCTGATTCCTTTCGAGCACGATCCTCCGATTCCTTTATCTTCAGGCCAATTTCGTATTCCAAGTTTTTTTCAACTGTTCTCAGAAGCTCTTCTTTTGCTTGCTCAACGCTGAGGCCAGCGATACGTGTAAGCTCTTTCTCTTGAGCTTCTTTAAGTTCCTCGGCTTGAGAGAGCTTGCTAGTGACTTCTTGTTTCAAATTTTCAAGGGTGCTTTCTTTTTTCTCCAGTTGATCTATACGCCGCTCAATCATATCTTCACGGCGTAAAAGACGGTCTTCAACGGTTTGTAATTCTTTCCGTTTCTCGCGTACTTCTTCCTCCAGGGTTTTTCTCTCCTGAAGAATTTCCTCTTTCGCACTGAGAAGAGATTCTTTTTTTACAGATTCCGCTAACCTGTTAGCTTCATGAATTATATCTTCCACCTTCGCTTTGGTGGCCTTTTCTTTTCGTTCAAGCTGCAGGTTTCGGAGAAAAATTCCTGCAGCGATTCCTGCTATAATACCTAACAGCAAATAAAGCAATGCCATGTTGTCATTTCACCCCTTATTCAATTTTCAAAGTACTGCGTTTTGTCCACTCATTCTAAATGGCTGTCAAGCTATCGTCAAGAACGCCGGTACAATTGGTTATCGATCAATTTCCGCCAAGCGTTTTCAATCGCGGATTCAGAAAAACCTCTTGTGTATAATCTGCGAAATAAGCGATTCCGGTCGGGCTTGTCATCACCTTCTGTCCAGCGCTCCAACAAACCCAATGCATCCTCAACCTCATCTGAGGCAGAATACACATCGCGTAAACCATCGAGCAAGAAAGACGATATTCCACGTTTGGAAAGCTCAGCCTTCAAACCAAGAAATCCTCTTGGCCGAAAAGTACGGCGTTCCTCAACAAACCGCTTCATATATTCTTCGTCATTCAAATACCCATCTCTTTGAAAATCTTCAACAGCTTTGTGTATTTCTTTTTCAGTATAACCGTCTTTGCGAAGTTTTTCTTCCAGTTCCTTTTTCGTATACATCCTCCGTGCAAGCAATTGAGCTGCCTTCTGATAAGAATTTTTTCTCTCCGGCATATCAGTTCATAGCTATAGTCGGATCAATTTCTAATTTTTCCAGTGCGGCCCGCAAGAGTTTTTCAGCCACATCAGGGTTATCTTTCAGGTATTGCCGCACGTTATCTCGCCCCTGACCCAATCGATACTCATCAAAAGAAAACCAGCTTCCTGATTTTTTCAACAACCTGGTTTCTTCACCTAAAGCAAGCATTTCTCCCTGCGGAGATATTCCTTCACCATAAATGAGTTCTATTTCAACTTCCTTGAAGGGAGAAGCTACCTTGTTTTTGACCACCTTGAGACGCGTTTTCGACCCAATGATCTGATCACGAGAATCACGGATGAATTCCCTTTTTCGTACATCTATGCGTACGCTGGAATAAAATTTAAGGGCTCTTCCTCCGGGTGTTGTTTCAGAAGAACCAAACATGACACCTATTTTTTCTCTCAGTTGATTGACAAAAATTGCTACAGTGTGTGTCTTACTGATATAGCCTGTCAGTTTTCGTAAAGCTTGCGACATCAAACGGGCTTGCAATCCTACAGTTTGGTCCCCAATGCTGCCTTCGAGCTCAGTTCGAGGGACAAGGGCGGCAACAGAATCGAGTACGACAATATCCACTCCTCCACTGCGAACCAATGTATCAACTATGTCCAGAGCCTCTTCAGCGGTTCCGGGTTGAGAAATGAGAAGTTTATCCATATGGACGCCTATTTTACTTGCATATGCAGGATCCAATGCGTGTTCGGCATCCACAAATGCCGCAACACCGCCATTTTTTTGGGATTGAGCGATAGCATGAAGAGCAATGGTTGTTTTTCCTGACCCTTCGGGTCCATAGATTTCTACCACTCTGCCCCTGGGGAGCCCTCCAACACCTAAAGCGATGTTGAGCAGAATCGAACCGGTTTTCACGACTTCTACATCTGTAACGGTATTTTGCTGATCCAAAAACATGATCGACCCTTTACCATATTTCTTTTCTATCATACCAATCGCTTGTTTCACCATTTCTTCCCGCTCAGTCACTCAAATTCACTCCTTCTCTTCTATCCATTTTCACACAAATTCACTTACAGCGTGTCAGCGTGTACCTCTCACTCCATGTGGTACTCACATAAAGGATGGTATATCGCTCCAGTTGGTGTGAGCGTGCTTTGGTAAAAACACATTGTTCTTACTATGGTCTCACAAGAATTGTCCATATGCAAAATATTTGCGGGTAAATTCCGCGGGCTACGAAAGCGCGCAAGGGTAATATGAGGGACAAAAGGCCTTTTCTCTCCCGCAAAACCCAGTTGCTTACATGATTTTTCCAGGTTTTCTGCTATTGAACCCAGAATCTGACCCGATGCCTGATTTGTACCTACCCACAGAACCCTTGCTTTTGCCAGAGAAGGGAAGGCGCCCATATTCTCCAGTACAATGGTAAATGGAGAAAATACTCTGCTCAATTGACTCAAAACATCTTTCATTTGTGGCACCAGGCTCAAGGGAAAGGAAGGGAAAAATTTCATAGTAAAGTGCATTTGTTCTGGTTGTACCCACCGTGCTCCCTGTATTTTGTGGGAACGTGCCTTGATAAGAGAATTCAAGTATTGTTTAGCCTCAGGTGGGATATCAAGCGCAATAAAGCTCCTTATATCCTTTTTGTCTTTATTCCTTGTATCCATGAAAGACTCCTCCCCTTTGTTTTCGGTTGTCACTATTTTTTTCCCAACCAAGGGGTATGTACGGGTTTCCCCGCAGAGTGAAAAACAAAATACTTAAAGTCGAATGAACACTCAGCTTTCTGACTGTCTGCCGGTCTCCCGGGAAATGGAATTCTCTGGTGAAAACCCCTTCAGGTCCGACAAGCGAAAGATAGACCAAACCAACCGGCTTGAGCGCTGAACCACCCGTAGGACCCGCTATGCCTGTTATTCCCAAACCATAGTCTGTACATGCCTTTGATTTGACATTGCGAGCCATTTGCTCTGCAACCTCAGCGCTCACTGCTCCTTTTTTTTCAATAAGAAGGGATGATACCGACAGTTCTTCGATTTTGGAGCGGTTGCTGTAAGTAATATATCCCCGTTCAAAAAAAGAAGAACTTCCAGGAACTCCAGTCAAAGCTTCTCCCAATGCTCCTCCGGTGCATGACTCACTGGTTGCTATTTTTTTACCAGCGGATATAAAAAGGTTTCCAACTGCTTCGGCCAATGTATTGCCGATGTTTGAAAAAAGATAGTCATTTAAGGTTGATGCAATGGTGTTCAACCGATGAGAGGCCTCTTCCCTCTCTACACTGCTTGCTGTATCCCCGTATAGGTAAAACCATACCTCTCCATAACGGGGTAAATAGGCAACATGAAGAGAGGAAGGCATGTTCTGTAGAAATGGAGAAACCATTTCAGCAAATCGTGATTCACCTAATCCGCAGAATTTTAAAGCTTCGGTACGGAAATACGTGCCGTCTTTACTGGCGGGTAAATGTTCTTTGATGGTTTCCCAGAAGTATTCAACCTCAATTGGAACACCGGGAAGAACAATAATCTTTTTATCATATTTTTTCACTATAAAACCTGGTGCTGTACCCCTTCCATTTGCCAATACTGTAGCACCTGAGGGTATCATGGCTTGACGTCTGTTATTCTGTGGTGGATCTTTAAATCTGATGCTCCGGTAAAAATGGACGATCCTTCGCCAGCTGTCCTCGTCGAAACCAAGATTCACACCTGCTACCCGGGCAACGGCTTCGCGGGTTATATCATCCTCTGTCGGTCCAAGTCCACCTGTTACTATCATGATAGATATTTCCGGATCACTTACGAGAGATTCAAGGGTCTGTTGAATCGTCAAAGGATCATCTGGTACAAAGGTGATTTGTTTTGGAAAAACCCCTTTCTCAACTAATTTATGGGAAAGGAAAGAGGCATTGCGTTCCTGCACCAAGCCCGTGACTATCTCAGTACCTATGCATAGGATTCCTGCTTTCATGTCAGTACTCCTTCAAGTTCGAATATGCCTGCTCTTGTTACCTTGGCCATACCAATAGACCCGGTACGGCCACGCCCCGGTGCTCCACGCAAGACGATTCGACAATCAACGTCAGGGGCATCGGCATACGTACGACCCATATATTTCCTGGTTCCCTTACGTGCTCCCCTGGAAATACTATCTTCGATAATGACAGGAATCTTTTTTTGCAGAAGTGATTCATGAAATGATTTCATAATCTTTTTTTGGAGATTCAAAATTTCATGGGATCTTTCCCGTGCTATCTCCGGCGGCACTTTTGGATAAAAAAGGCTGGAAGCACAATCTTTCCCTTCAGAATAAGGAAAGGCTCCCAGGCGCTCGAACTTGACTACCCGCATGACATCAAGAACCTTTTTATGTTCTTCGATACCTTCTCCAGGGAAGCCAGTTAAAAATGTCGTTCTAATGGCTATTTCCGGAAGAAGGGATCTCAAGCATTCGATATTTTTTAATACATGTTCCACTCTGTACGGCCTCTTCATGGCTTTTAAAATATCATGATCAACATGTTGAAGAGGAATGTCCAGGTAACGACATACTTGCGGAACACCTGCTATTGCCTCAATAAGCTCAGTATTGAGGCTTTCGGGAGAAACATAGAGAAGCCGTAACCAACTCTCTGCGGGAAGTATTTTGCCTAAACGCCACAAAAGACGTGGCAAGGAACGCCGATGATAAAGGTCAACTCCATAGGATCCTATGTCTTGAGCGACAATGATGAATTCTTTCACACCCATCTTAGCCAAATTGCCGGATTCTTCTTCAATCGATTCAATACTGCGGCTTCGCAGGGGGCCTCTTAAGCGAGGGATAACACAAAATGTACATCGATGCGGGCAACCTTCAGCTATTTTAAGATACCCCAAATGTGATGGAGTTGATAATACACGAGCGGTGGTATGGTCATACAGGTAGGGTTCCTCTCCTGTTACGTATCCCTTGTATTCTTCCTGTAAAAGGCGCGGGATCAAAGGGAGCGCATCAGGCACCACCCAGCAATCCACCGACGGGAATTGTCCTCTGAGGTCTTTTCCAAAGCGAGATGGCAGGCATCCCATAACCAGTATTCTTTTAGAACTTAAAGGTTGCTTTAAATGGCAGAGTTTATTTATCCATTCATAGCTTTCTCGGTAAGCATCCTCAATGAAAGCACATGTGTTGAGTATCACGTAATCTGCATCCTCGGGCGAACAAGTGCAGGAGAAGCCCTCTTCCAGAAGCTTACCCATCACAACTTCTGAATCGACCAGGTTTTTATCACACCCCAGTGATACCAACGCTACCTTTTTCATGGGGTGAAAACACGACTGAACTCCTGCCCTTCTTCGGCAAGTGTTCCAACTTCTGCTCCATTGAGAAAGACCAACACCTGATCCCCGTTTCTACCAGAAAGTTCGAGAGGGAAATTGCTGCGAAAAGTATATTCCCTGCCAGGTACCAGAATATCGGCAAAAACAGTATTTCCTTCACTCGAAACTTCCAGCCAGGCGAGATTTTCAGCTGTAAGAACCAGGGACAGAGCAAACTCCTCCTCTTCTATGGGCGGAGTAGGTGAGGGTTCTGGTATGGTTTCCTCGGGGCTCGGGCTTGGTGCAGGAGTAGTGTTCTCGGCAATTGTATAATCTACCGTCTCTCCTTCCCTGTCAATGCTCATAATCACAAAGAGAATAGAAAAAAAAGCAGCAAGAACTACCAGTGAAACAAGTATTCTGTAAAAAACCCGATTTTTTTTCCGTGCATGTCTTTTTTCTTCTCTCCTCCGTTCACTCCTTTTTTCTTGTGAGGGAGATGCTTGCTCAGCTGTAGATGCTTTCCATTGTTCTACCAAGGTATCTTCATTCAGGCCCAGGAAGCGTGCGTATAGCTTAATGTAACCCAAGGCATAAGAATGTCCTGGCAAAGCATCCCAATTCTCTGATTCTATATCTTCGAGATGCTTTTCTATGATAAATATTTGGGCTTCCACGTCTTGCAGAGAAAGTCCTTTTTCTTCCCGGGCTTTTTTCAGTGACGCGCCAACAGAAAGATGTTCTTTTTCGTTCATGAGAAACCTTCCCCTTTGTTATTCACCATAACTTTTCTCGGCTTACTGCCTTCATAGGGGCCCACTATTCCGTCTCTTTCCATTTTCTCGATCAGGCGTGCCGCACGATTAAAACCTATACGCAACCTCCTCTGCAGAAGCGAGGTTGAGGCTTTGCCGTGATCCAATACTATGGATACTGCTTCCTGGTACAGTTCTTCTTCCTCGTCAAAATCTTCCTCTGGTTCGTCCTTGAGTATAAACTCCATCGGATAGAATATTTCTCCCTCTTGGCGAGCCCAATGGTCTATAATTTTTTTTGTCTCAGCAGTCGAAATGTACGCCCCCTGCCCTCGCAGGGCCTTATTGACACCAACCGGAGAAAAAAGAAGATCACCATTCCCCAACAGTTTTTCCGCACCAGTGCCGTCCAGTATCGTTTTTGAATCCGCTTGTGATGAAACGGCAAATGCTATTCTTGAAGGGAAGTTTGCTTTTATAAGTCCGGTAATGACATCTACTGACGGTCTCTGAGTAGCCAATATAAGATGTATGCCTACTGCTCTTGCCATCTGAGCCAATCTGCATATATAGGCTTCAACATCTGAAGGAGCTGTCATCATGAGATCGGCCAACTCATCAATTATAACAACTACGTAGGGAAGCTTTTCATTGCTTTCCATTACATTATTATATTCTTCAATATTTCTGGTTCCAAGATCGGAGAGTAGCTGGTAGCGTGAGTCCATTTCCCGGCACATCCATTTTAAAAACTTCACTACCCAACGCACATCGGAGATAACCGGTGCACACAAGTGAGGAAGATCGCTATACAGAGATAGCTCAACTTTTTTGGGATCGATCAGTGCGATACGGAGCTGGTTGGGGTCGGCTCTATACAGAAGGCTTCCAAGAATTGAGTTAATGCACACACTTTTACCGGAACCTGTGGCACCAGCAATCAAGAGATGAGGGGCGTTTTTTAAATCCCATGCAAGATGCTTACCTGTAACGTCCTTTCCCAAAGCAATAACAAGAGGAGAATGGCTTTTTGAAAAAGAACGGCTCTCCACCAACTCCCGAAATACCACCATTTCCTTATTTTCGTTAGGTATCTCGATACCCACCGCTGATTTGCCGGGAATGGGAGCTTCTATTCTCACAGCTGCGGCGGCAAAAGAAAGGGCAATGTCGTTTGAAAGACCAACCACTTTATTAACTTTCACTCCTGGTGCGGGCTGAAACTCATACCGGGTGATGGTGGGCCCAACCATTACGTTAATCACCTTACCCGCAACATTGAATTCGCTGAGGGTTTTTTCCAGCCGTACTATCCCCCGGTTGACTTCTTCAGTGGTTACTCTCTCGACTTTTTTTTGATAGGGATTTAAAATCTCGCTTCCTGGAATGCGCCACCCCCCAACTGCTGAGCGTTTCCTTTTGCGTGGCACTGGTTTCCTCCCATCTTCTTTGGGTGAGGGAGCAATGACCACTTTGGGAGAAAAACCTTTTTTTGACTGAACGCCGAGATCCTCCGGGTCAAAGTGTTCCTCCAGTTTTTCTTCAACTGATTCGTCCATGAGCGTATCAGTTATCTCTTCCTGTTCTTCAGCTTTCGTATGAGGAGGCGAAAATGCTAAAGGAACGTGGGATGGAATGTAATCTTTTTTTCGATTGATAATTGGTAAATGGGTCAAAAAATCAGGTGATCTTTTGAAAAACAGGACTGTTCTATGAACCCACTTCCCCTCACCGACGGCAAAGGTACTGAGAAAAGAAAGGAGGAACAAGGTAAGGATCATCCCGGTTTCTCCAAGATAAAGATTAGCGGTGCGAAATAAA
>SKXZ01000125.1 GCA_007128145.1 Candidatus Nitricultor lacus
AACCCGAAGCCTTTTGGATATGGGCATGGCGTCAGGGGCCGCGGTGGCGTTTCTCCTTGCTGGTCCTGCTCTCAGCCTGCCCAACATGATCATCATAAACCGGATTGTGGGATGGAAAAAAGGAATGAGCTATATTGTACTGGTAGTGTTGTTTTCAGCCTTAGCAGGCTGGATCTATCAAAATGCATTTTGAAAAGGAGGTAGCTACAATGAAGGTTCAGGTGTTCGGAGCAGAGCGTTGCGCGAAGTGTAAGAATGTTTTTGATACCATTCAAGCCTTTTTGGACCGGCACGGAATCAAGGCGGAGATGGAGCACGTGAAAGACCTGGGAAAGCTGGCGGAAGCCGGCATTCTCATGACTCCCGGTGTGGTAGTGGACGGGAAGGTGGTTTCCCAGGGAAAAGTACCGGTAGAAGAAGACCTGAAAAAGTGGTTTTCCATATCGTAAAAAAACTTCATGGGTTATACCGAATATGTGTTGTGGGAACATTCAAATTCCTTTTACGTAGTACGTAATGGACAGGTACCGCTCGGGTTGAAATGAGAGCTGACTATTCCCCCGGTCATAATTGAGGAGGTGAGAAACCAGTTGAAAAGTATCCTTTTGATGATGTTAGCTATCATTTTTATGATAGGGTCACCAGCCCTGGGATTCGAAGTGCTCTTTTTCGGAGGACTTGAAGCTCCATACCTTCCGGAAGCGGATACATATCCTCTCCTGGTAGACATGGGAGAACACAGCCTGACGTCTGAGGAATGGGCCGAACTTGCAGAAGATATAGGAGAACGCGTGGTTTTACCCGCAATGGATGATTTCGAGGAACACGCATCGGTGCTCGCGCAATGGAGAGAAGAAGGGCGAGTAGCCGCGGCTATAGCGGATGAAGCATACCCTCCTTATCTTACTTTCACCCATAATTACCATAACGTGGCGCTGTGGAATGTGCCTTTGGATTTCGATATTTCCTCCCTGGGGGAAGAAATAGTGCTTATGCAAGAGGAGATACCGGATACAATCGTAGTGGTGGGTACGGAAGATAATCTTCCTTTCCTGAGAGAGGTTTTTGCTTTTGCAGAAGAAAGGACCATCTTCATCGAGCGTGAAGAAATTACCGCTAACTATTCACGGGTAGAAAAAGTGGAGGAAAAACCGGTATTTTTATTTTTCTGGTCATCCCGGTGTCCTTCCTGTCGCCGCATCAAAAATGAAATCGCGCCCGAGGTATGGGAACGTTATGAGCACCAGGTCAAGGTAGAATATTTTGATTACATATTCGCCGAGAACTACCAAATGATGGTGGAACTCGAAGAATACTGGAATGTACAAGACCCGGCTTCCGTAACGGTGTTTTCCAGTGCGGGGTATGTATCTTCGGAAGACGAGTCGGTGTTCAATGAGAAGCTGGAGGAGCTGGTCATAAAAACTTTGGAATTGACCGAAGAGGAACGAGTAACGTTTTCCCCCGGATTCATGGGACGAGTGGAGGAATTACTGTTTGATCGTTTTGAAGGAATGACCCTTATGGTAGTGATAGGGGCGGGGCTGCTGGATGGTCTCAATCCCTGCGCTTTCGCCACCATCGTCTTCATGGTGAATCTTCTTATGGTGATGGGTCACACGAAGCGGAGAATCATAGAGATCGGTTTGACATACAGCGTAGCGGTCTATGTCACCTATTTTTTACTGGGCATACTGTTTTTCCAGGTGTGGCAGTATTTGGAAGGGTTTCACATTGTCTCCCGGATAATTTACGGGGTTATGGCAGGTCTTCTGATAGTCTTTGCCGTATTAAGCTTTAAAGATGCCGCACAGTACAAGAGAGAGAAAAAAGATACCGGCATGACCATGGGTCTTCCAAAGGGTGTACGGATAAAAATTAACCAGTACCTGAAAAAAGCTTTCACCGAACGAAAGATGGTTATAGCTGCCCTCATGGCCGGGGTAGTCATTTCTTTCCTGGAGGCCGGCTGTACGGGTCAGATTTACTTTCCCATCATTATGCTCATACACTCGGAAACCACTTACCAATGGCGGGCGATCTATTATCTTTTGATTTACAACCTGTTTTTTATTGTCCCCTTGCTGGTAGTTTTTGCAGGGGTGTTCTTCGGCAGCCAATCCAAATCCCTGGTCTCTTTCGGAAAGAAAAACGTTTTCTTTTCCAAAATAGCTTTGGGGGTATTATTTGTTGTGTTGAGCATTCTCCTTTTGGAAGGAGCCCTGTATTAACGGAGGTGTATCATGAAGATTTTTGTGGTGTTATGTGTTTTAGGTGTTTTATTCGTTACTGTTTGCCTTGCTGGTGCAGCGACCTTTACAGTTGAGGTGAGCCGGGTTGTCCGTCCGCACATATTGGAAGTAGAAGTACGTGATGGGGACAGGAACGATGCGGTGCGGGTCAAATTGGCCGGAGTGGTGCCGCCTCTTGGACATCCCGAATTATATCAGGAAGCCATGCAGGTTTTACGCGATGACCTGGTGGGTTTTGAGGTTGTGTTTGATTTTGCCCTTGGTTTTACAGAGGAGAAAAAACCATGGGTTGGATACCTGTTCTTCGAGGATGAAGAAAGGGGTTGGGTCAGCATTAACGAAGCGTTGATAGAATCTGGGTACGCCCGGGTTGACGAGCGGAGCGCGGGTGAAAACCACCTCGCATACCTCCTTGCCCTGCAGGAAGAGGCACGGGAAAATGCCTGGGGAATATGGGCGTTTGAAGAGGCCTGGCGCAAGAGTTCCGGTCACGATGCAGTAGATTGTCCCGGTTGTATCATCCGCTAAGCACATTCTCGTACGAGAAAGGAGAGAAAGGCATGAGAAATGCAAAACAGTGGTTCGGAATTATTCTTGGAATGGTGATGCTTTTTCTGTTGACAGGGTGCGCACCCGGTCCGACGCCGGGGCCGACCCCTTCGCCCACGCCGGGTGAGATGGAAAAGGACTTTACCCTGCCAACAGTTGAAGATGAAAGCTTCACCCTGGGAGACCACCTGGGCCGCCCGATTGTG
>SKXZ01000018.1 GCA_007128145.1 Candidatus Nitricultor lacus
AATCTTTTAGATATTGCCCGCGACGCGGGTGTATTTCTCTCTTCAATCTGTGGTGGAGATGGAATTTGCGGCAGATGCCGGGTGATCATCAAAAAGGGTCGTGTGGAGTCAAGTGCCACTACCTTGCTTTCTCGCGAAGAAATTCAACAGGGGTATGCTCTTGCCTGTCAAACCAGGGTTATAGAAGACCTGGAGATTTTTATACCACCCGAATCACGAGCAGAGGAAGCACAGATTCTGATCGACCAGGATGCTCAGCGTTTCCGTGCCCTGTACGCCACCCTTGAAGAACAACCTTTTTTTACTCATGACCCCCTGGTACAGAGACTTTACCTTGAAATACCTCAACCCACATTGGAAGACAACCTGGCTGACCAGGAAAGACTGTTCCGGGAAATCCGCCGGCAGGTAAAGGCCCCCATAATGCAGATGGGCTTGAAAGTGCTCCAAACTCTTCCAGAAGCCTGTAGAGAACACCAATGGAAGGTGACGGTTTCCCTGGGCCAACGGGGAGGGACTACTGAAGTCCTGCAGGTAAAGCCAGGCAACAGAGCAACGCAAAGTTATGGAGTTGCCGTCGACGTGGGAACTTCAACCGTAGTAACCCATCTGGTAGATCTTTCTACATCCCGTACAATAGATGCCGAAGCCCGCTATAATTCTCAGCTTCCATACGGAGAAGAGGTGACAAGAAGAATAATATACGCAGAACACCATGGACCGGATAAACTTCACCAGGCTATAACGGGAGATATAAACAACCTTATCTCCGCTCTCATTTCGCGTAATCGTATTGAACTCAACGACATCATGGCTGTCTTCTGCGCCGGCAATACCACTATGCTTCACTTTCTCCTGGGCCTTAACCCGTCTTATGTGCGAAAAAACCCTTACACCCCTTCTGCAACCGCACCGCCGCCTATCCGTGCTACGGAAGTAGGAATCAAGATTAACCCCAGGGGACTCCTCTACACCATGCCCTCAATCGGAGGTTGGGTAGGAGGTGACATAACTGCTGGAATTCTGTCCACCGGGCTTTGGCAGACCAAGCAGCTTTCCATGCTCATAGATATCGGAACCAATGGAGAAATTGTGTTCGGTAATAATGAATGGATGATAGCCTGTTCCACTTCGGCCGGACCCGCTTTTGAGGGAAGTGGTATCCAATGCGGCATGAAAGCCGGCCGAGGAGCTATTGAACGGGTGGAAATTTCTCCAAAAGGCCACATTCGATACCGAACTATCGGTGACGGACTGCCAAAAGGAATATGCGGTTCCGGAGTGATTGATGCTATTGCCGCGCTTTTCGAAGCTGGCTATATTGACCGGTCAGGGAAACTTATCCGTGAATCTTCACCCAGAATCCGCAGCCACAAGGGGCAACTGGAATTCGTCCTACTTCCAGCCCATCGAACTGAAATCGAAAAAGACATCGTTATCAGTCAAGCCGATATCGAAAATTTGCTCAGGGCCAAGGCCGCGATTTATTCTGGAGCCAAGATTATCCTTCAATCCATGGACCTTTCCTTCCAAGATATTGAGCAGCTTTTAATCGCCGGCGGATTCGGCAATTACCTTGACCGGGAAAAAGCCATCATGCTTGGTCTTATACCGGACATACCGTTGGAGAGAATTCGCTTTATGGGAAATACCGCTATACTGGGAGCGAAGTTTGCCCTTCTCTCCAAGCAAGCCATGGAATTAAGCTACCAGATCATAAAAAACGTAACCTATTATGACCTGATCGCTTATCCCAATTACTACGATGAATTCATGTCCGCAAAATTCATCCCCCACACCGATCTGAACCAATTTCCCACCTTGACAGAAAAATTCAAGGAGGTGGGAGTATGAACACTCCCTTCACAATTGCCTTAGCGGGTAAGGGCGGAACCGGAAAAACATCGCTCAGTGCCTTGATTATCAAAACACTTCAAGAGCAGGGAAAAGGCCCTATTTTAGCAGTTGATGCCGACCCGAATTCCACTCTGTCAGAGATTTTGGGTGTTACGGTACACCAAACAATTGGAGACCTGAGAGAAGATACCCTGGACAATATATCAGAGTTGCCCCCTTCGCTTTCCAAAAGCAGTTACCTTGAATTAGGCCTCGAGGAGTGCCTGGTTGAAGAGAAGGATTTTGACATGCTCGTAATGGGACACGGTGAAGGTCCCCGGTGTTATTGCATGGTGAACCACATTTTACGCAAATATATCGAGGTTTTACGGAAAAATTACCGCTATGTGATTATTGACAATGAAGCGGGAATGGAACACCTTTCCCGGAGAACGACACAGAATGTTGATATCCTTTTCATAATTACCCACCCTGAACCCATATCCATACGTTCAGCATCCAGGATTTATCAATTGGTAAAAAAATTAAAGCTGCACGTAAAAAAACCATATCTCGTCATCAACAAGGTAGGGGGAAACCTTTCTTCTGCTCTTAAAGATGAAATAGCCAATACCGGGCTTCCCTTGTTCGGAGAAATTCCCGAGGATGAAGAATTAGTTCACTTGGCCCTGGAAGGAAAACCAATTTGGGAGCTTTCTTCTCAATCCAAAGCCCAATTGGCTGTGAAAAAATTCATTCATACATGTGAAAAAGATATGTCTCAACAATATCATTCATTTCCCCGGCAAAGTTCCGGATGAAAAGAGGGAGGACACAATGGCTGTTAAACTACCCGATGTTAAGCATAATTGGTCTCACAAAAGAAATACCGTTACCATTGGCGCTACCAGGGATGCAGGAGGAACCAGGAATCACTCCATCCAGGTCGGGGGAGAAAGTACTTTGCCTTTCTATCACTTCGAAGGAGATATACCCAACCCTCCGGCGGTTGCCATGGAAGTGTGGGATATCCCGCCGGAAGATTGGCCAGAACCGATTCGAGAGCCCTTTCAGGAGGTGGGACATACACCGGGTGAGTGGGCCAGAAAGTGTGTGGAAGAATATGGTGCTGAATGTATTTGCTTACGCTTGAAAGGTTGTGATCCTCACGGAGCAAATCGTTCTCCCGAAGAAGCGGTTCTAAGTGCAAAAAGCATATTGGAATCAGTCGGTGTTCCCCTTATCGTTTGGGGATGCGGTAACGATGAAAAAGACAATGATGTATTCCCTCTGCTCGCTGAGGCGATAGCAGGAGAAAATTGTTTACTTGGTACCATAACACAGGATAACTACAAAACCCTGACCGCCCTGTGTACCGCTTACGGTCATAAACTTATCGCTGAATCCCCGGTTGACATAAATATCGCCAAACAGGTAAATATCCTGGCTCTCGATGCCGGTTTCCCCCTGGAAAACATCGTCATTTACCCCACCTCAGGTGCCCTTGGCTATGGAATAGAATACGTGTATTCCATCATGGAAAGGAGCACTATCGCTGGCTTAAGAGGAGACAAAGCAATGGCCATGCCGATCTTGTGCGATATCGGTATTGAAGTATGGAAAACAAAAGAAGCCCGCGCCTCCCAGGATGAAATCCCCGAATGGGGAGATGCCAATCGCCGAGGAGCCCTCTGGGAAGCCACTACCGCTTATGTGTACCTCCTGGCTGGAGCTGATATTCTCATACTGCGCCATCCGGAAGCAGTGCAAGCGGTCAAAACCTTCATAAAGAAACTCATGGGAGGTGAATCATGATTTTTATAGGTGAAAGGATCAATGGCAGCTTCAAAGACATCGGTCAAGCCATTAAGGAAAGAGCAAAAGAACCCGTACAAGATTGGGCAAAAAAACAGGCAGAGCGGGGAGCGCGTTACCTGGATGTGAACATGGGAGCCGCTTCTCGTAATCCGGAAGATTCGGTCTGGTTGCTGCAAACTGTACAGGAAACCGTACCCACTCCCATTTCCATAGACAGTACCAACCTTGAGGTCATTAAATCCAGTCTGAAAGCTACTGACGGACGACCGGTTTTGATCAATTCTACCACTGCTGAAGAAAAAAAACTGGAAAAATTCGTCTCGTTAGCAGCAGAATACAATACCAGCCTGATGGGAGTGGCCATGGACGAGAGAGGGAGTCCACCTGATGCAGACCGGCGAGTTGAAAACGGGGCCCGTATTTTTGCCGCAGCGACCGAGGGAGGCCTTTCCCCTGAGCAGATTTTCCTTGATCCCATTCTCATGCCTCTCAAGTTTATGCAAAACCAGGCAAAAAGTGTCTTGGAATCCATAGAGCAATACACCATGTTCTCCGATCCCCCCCCTCACATTTCCGTGGGGCTATCAAATTTGGGTTCTAAGGCTTCGGAAAAAAAACTGATCAATCGAATTTTTCTGGTAATGGCTATAGCCAAGGGGCTTGACGCGGCTATTTGTGACGTTATGGATGAGGATCTCCTGAACGCTGTAGCTACAGCGGAACTGATCCTGGACAAGGAGATTTATTCCGACTCCTACCTGAAAGTTTTTTGGAGCCAACAAACTCTTTAGCACAGTACTAAATCTTTAGTGAATATACTGTTAAGAAATCTTAACCCGATGAACAAGGCAGAACAGGAGTATGCGAAAAGGAGGAAAACAATGAAAGAGAGAAGTTATGATCGAGCTTCGAAGGAGATGTTGAAGAGAGCCGAAGAGGCTCACCACACAACCTCCTGGGACCGCTACGATCTTCAAAAACCCAACTGCGCCTTCGGACAACAGGGTCTGTGTTGCCGGATCTGTTCCATGGGACCATGCCGAATTGCGACAAAAGACAACAAAACCATCCTCGGTGTGTGCGGAGTGAGTGCAGACACTATAGCCGCCCGAAATTTAACCAGAATGATAGCGGCTGGAACGGCCGCTCATTCCGACCATGGCAGGGACGTCGCTCATGCCCTACTCTTGAGTTCCCAGGGAGAAAACAGTGATTACCAGATCAATGATCCGGTGAAACTGCGGGATGTCGCCAAGAGCTACGGCATTGAGCACGAGGGGTTGACTGACCGTGAATTAGCCCAAACCCTGGCTCAACGCGCCCTCGCCAATTTCGGTCAACAAGAAGGAGAACTGGATTTCACTCAGCGTGCTCCCCAAAAAAGAGTTGAACTATGGAGAAAGTTAGGAATACTTCCCCGTGGAATCGACCGTGAAGTGGTGGAAATCATGCACCGTACCACCATGGGAGTTGACACCGACTACCGGAACATTATCAAGCAGGGCATGCGATGCTCGTTAGCCGACGGCTGGGGAGGCTCAATGATTGCCACTGATCTGCAGGATATCCTGTTTGGAACTCCACAACCACTCCGCTCTCGAGTTAACTTGGGCGTTTTGGATGAAGAAGCGGTGAATATCATCGTTCATGGTCATGAACCAACATTGTCCGAAATGGTCGTACGTGCCGCTTATGATATAGAACTTCAGGAACTCAGCAAGAAAAATGGAGCAAAGAGCATCAACATCGCCGGGATTTGTTGCACCTCAAACGAAATTCTCATGCGCCACGGTGTCCCGGTTGCCGGTAATTTCCTCCAACAGGAGCTGGCCATGATGACCGGGGTGGTGGATCTCATGATGGTGGACGTACAATGTATCATGCCTGCCCTTTCCGATCTCTCTCAGCATTATCATACCAAGCTGGTTACCACCTCACCCAAGGCGAAGATTCCCGGAGTTGAACATGTTGAATTTTCTGAGGAAAAAGCGCTCTCCATCGCCCGCCAGATAGTCAGGTTGGCAGTGGAAAACTATAATCGCAGAAGAGGTGATGCATACATACCACAGCATACGATGGATCTTTTGGCAGGTTTTACCGCTGAATCAGTTTTCAATATCCTTGGGGGCACCTATCGTTCTACCTACAGGCCACTCAATGATGCTGTGATCGACGGACGCCTGCGCGGTGCGGCCGGCGTGGTTGGCTGTAACAATCCCAAAATTACCCATGATTTTGCCCATGTGGAAATGACCAAGGAATTGATAAAAAACGATGTTCTGGTTGTAACCACAGGTTGTTCTGCCATAGCGGATGCAAAGGCCGGACTTTTACGTCCAGAAGTGGCTTTCGAGCTTGCAGGGCCGGGATTGAAGGAGATATGCGAAACGGTCGGTATTCCTCCTGTGCTCCATGTAGGTTCCTGCGTTGATAATTCCCGCATTCTTATGATCCTTTCCAACGTGGTGAAAGAAGGCGGATTGGGGGATGATATTTCCGACCTTCCGGTTGCCGGAGCTGCTCCTGAATGGATGAGTGAAAAAGCTGTGGCTATCGGATTTTATTTCGTTGCTTCCGGTGTGTACACCGTTCTTGGTATGCCCCTTCCCACCATGGGATCCCAGAAGCTTACCCAGTATCTCACCGATGAACTGGAAAACGAAGTAGGCGGAAAATTCGCTTATGAATCAGACCCCATTCAAGCTGCCCACTTAATGATCGACCACATAGAGAAAAAACGTAAGGCACTGAAATTGAAAGAACCTGTCTATGTCTGATTCTGATGAAAAGAGGAAAAAATATGTGCGAAATCACGGTGTATAAAGGTGAAGATAAGATAGCGGAAAATGTGACGGAATTTCGTTTTGAAGACGGAAAACTCCTTTTAAAAAGGCTTTTTGAGCCGGATACAGTAATTGAGAATGTCACTTGCTTCCAGTGGAGGGAAAAAGATGACACCCTGAGAATTTCCCATATTAATAAGGAAAATATAGCCGGTTAACCAATTTTTTCCATGATTCGGTCGATATTTACGTTTTTTGCTACCAACCTCGTGGCCAATTTAATTTTGTCTTTTTCCGAGGGATGTATCTTAACAATAATTCTGTGCAGCTTGGAGGCTACTGTATAGGTATCCTCCGGGACGTGAATTATGGGAATTTGTGCCTCGTACATAACCTGCAAGGTGGATTTGCGGGGGAGAATTTTTCCGGTGAGAATGAGACCAACAGGCGGCATTTTTTTCGTTAACTTGGCCTGGTGGGTAGCGGCAAAAATCAGGTCCTCCCTGTCTCCAGGTGTAATCACCAGCGGCCGGCGGTTAAAATACCGTATGGCCTGGTGCGGGGTCATGGCTCCGATGATGATTCTTTCTGCCTTATTTTCCAAAAATTCTTCCCCACACAACAATTCCCCCTCTATTTCCTCAAGGATTTCCCTCATGGTTGGACTAGAGAGGATTCGCCGGTAGGGAATAGTCCCCAAAAGCTCAACCCCCAGGCGTTCGAGCCCTTTCCTGGTGATGTTTTGTATTTTTTCACACTTTTCCATCAGTACCTTGTTTAAAACCACCCCAATGAGCTCTACACCCTCCTTCTCAAAAAGAGCCTTATTCAAAACAATCTCGTCAATGGCCCGTCCTATCCCTCCCACCGTCACCAAAATAACCTTGGCTCCCAATAATTTGGCAACCCGTGCGTTACACAGATCAAACACTGCTCCCACTCCTGCATGTCCGGTCCCTTCAATCACAACCACTTCTTTTCCCTGTGAAACCATACCATAGGAAGTTTTAATCTTTTCTATCAGCTTGCCGGGGCCACCTTCCGATATAATGTACCTTTCGGTAAAACCCTTCTCCACCGCTACCGGGCTCAAATGCTTGATATCTATTCCCAAATCCCAAATTTTGTGAACTAAGAGAGAATCCTCGTCAATTTTATGTCCATCCACATTAACATATCTTTGACCAATCGGCTTAATAAAACCAACCTGTCCGTTAAACCTCTCCATTAAGGCCTTGATAAGGCCAATAGCCATTACGGTTTTCCCGTCGTTTTGCTTGGTTGCCCCCACAAATATCCTTTTTTCCATAGTTTCGCCTCTTCTTTCCCAATCAATCCAGTTTAACCGGAGCACGGGATGTTCCACTTGCCCGAGGGAAGAGCTCAATAACATGCTGTTTCTCACAAAAATGATGAGATACCGGTAATACAAATCCTATAAGCCCTGCCCTCGTGCGGAGAAAGAAAGAAACTCTAAATACCACCCACAACTGGAAAAACCCCCGTAGGGCAAAGTTGATAACATTCCCCGCATTCCATGCATTCTTTGGGGGGAACGAGATCAACTTCCGGGAAAACGACCTCGCGTCCTCTTCCCCGTCCCTTGAAACCCACCAGGTGTTTTCCTTTTACTTCCGCACAGTAGTTAACGCACTTGCCACAGAGGATACAGTAGTTTCTTGGTTCTCCTTGAGCTTGGGGCTGTACCCCATAGCTTCGTGCCAATTCCACGATTTCCGGGACGTGAGGAACCTGCTCTAACACGAATTCCAGAAGCTTTTTCCGGATACGATCAATGCGTTCTGATCGTGTTTGTACGCTTATCCCCTCTTCAACAGGATACGCGCAAGAAGCAACCGTGCGGAGACGGTGCCCTTTTTTCACCTCGACAACGCATAATCTGCACACCCCATAAGGTTTGATTTTCTCGTAGTTACAGAGGCCGGGAATATCTATATCGTTCGTCCGTGCCGCCTCGAACACAGTTGACCCTGGTTGAGCTTCTATCTGCTGTCCGTCTATTTCCAAATTCACTTTCATCTCTGCACCCCCAGAATTTATTTTTCAGCACCGACCGCTTCCTGTCCCGGGCTTATTTTCTCTATAGCCGCAAATTTTTCCGGACAAGTCTCGAGGCAGATCCCACATTTGGTACAAATAGACCTATCTATATAATGGGTTTTACCCCTCTCTCCTGATATGGCATTGACGGGACAGCTTCGTGCACACAGGCCACAACCGGTGCAGGAATCTTCATTAATCCGGAACTGAATGAGGTTCCGACAGACGAGGGCCGGACACCGTTTCTCCTGAATATGGGCTTCATATTCTGATCTAAAATACCGCAGTGTACTCATAACCGGATTGGCTGCAGTGGTACCCAGTGCACAGAGAGCAGAATCAGTGAGCAATTCGCCAATCTCTTCCAGTTCCTGCAAGTGCTCTTCTTTTCCTTCGCCTCCTGTTATGAAATGTAAGATATTCACCATACGTCGTAGACCCTCCCGGCAGGGAATGCATTTCCCGCAGGACTCATCGCTCAGAAAGTTCAGAAAATACCTGGCTACATCAACCATGCAGGTATCTTCATCCATCACGATAATTCCGCCCGACCCCATCATAGAACCTAATTCGGTCAATCGATCAAAATCAACAGGAGTATCGAGGTGTTCCTCAGGGAGGCAGCCTCCAGAAGGACCTCCAGTCTGTACGGCTTTGAATTTCTTGTCAGCTGGGATACCACCCCCGATATCAAAAATTATTCCCCTTAAAGTGGTCCCCATCGCAACCTCGACCAACCCTGTATTCCGTACTTTGCCAACCAGGGAGAAGATCTTGGTTCCGCTTGAGGTTTCCGTACCGATTGACCTGAACCAGTCTGCACCCTTCCGGATGATCAACGGGACATTAGCCCAGGTTTCAACGTTATTGATATTGGTCGGGCAATCCCACAATCCACTGATTGCCGTGCGAATATACTTAGGCTTCGGCTCACCTGTCTTTCCTTCAAGGGCTGAGATCAGGGCACTGGATTCTCCAGAGACAAAGGCCCCTGCTCCACGGTGAACATCAACCGTAAAATCAAAACCGGAACCCAGCACATTCTCACCCAAAAAACCCAGCTTTTCCGCCTGGTCAATGGCCGCTTTCAAGTTTTCCAGAGCAAGCGGATACTCCTGTCTCACGTATACATAACCCTGGTTGCTACCAATAGCATACGCTCCAATAATCAAACCCTCCAAAACGCTATGGGGGTTACCTTCGAGAATGCTGCGGTCCATATACGCTCCGGGGTCTCCTTCGTCCGCGTTGATGATAACATACTTTTTTTCTCCAGGGGCTTCTCTTACAGTTCTCCACTTTATGCCAGCAGGAAATCCTCCACCTCCACGCCCCCGTAAATTCGCTTTTTCTATCTCTGCTAATACGTCTTCAGGTTTCATTTCGAATAGTATCTTCTCCAATGCTTTATAGCCACCTATGTGTATGTAATCATGTATATTCTGAGGATCGAGCAACCGATTGTACTGTAAAAGAAGCCGGTACTGGTTTTTGTAAAAGGGAATTTCTGCTTCAGAATTGACTTTTTCTCCCGTTACAGGATCCATGTACAACAGGTGGTCCAATATTTTCTTCTTCTGTATTGTTTCCTGGAGTATTTCTTGTACGTCATCGGGGGTTACCCGGAGGTAACATATTTCATCAGGTAAAACGAGCACTATAGGGCCTTGTTCACAGAATCCATGGCAACCTGTGCGCTTGATCGGAACAGAAATACCGAGTTCTTTACAGGCCCGGTCCAAAGATGCAAAAAGTTTATTGCTGCCGCTGGCCCGACACCCCGTGCCTGAACATAAAACGATCATCTGCTCAGAGGTATCTCTTTCTGTCTCGATTCTTCTCCGCAGCCGATGCAATGCTTTAGCATCTTTAAGCTTTTCCACACTCACACCTCCTTAACCAGGGTAAGTCAATCGTACAGGGCAAAAATGTTTTCAAGGTCTTTATCGGCAGGATTGCTATAGTAATCTTCGTCTATTTTCACCACAGGCCCTAGAGCGCAGCATCCCAAACAGTTCACTGTTTCCAGGGTGAATTTGTTGTCTGAGGTGCTCTCTCCAGGAACAACATGTAACCGCTCTTGAATTCTTTCCAGCAAAAGCGGGGCTTTCCGGACATGACAAGCCGTCCCCATACATACCGCAACCTCGTGTCTTCCGCGGGGAACAAGGCTGAAAGCTTTGTAGAAAGTGGCGATGTGATAAATTTCTGTCTTGGGAATTTGCAAACGACCCGATAACCATTGTATGGTTTCCCGGGAAATCCAGCCCTCTTTTTTTTGAATATCCAGAAGAATCTGGATTAAACGGTCTCTTTTCCCCTGATGGCTGTCTACTACTTCCTCAACCTCTCTCAACTGTCCCATCACTTTTTCCAACACCTCCTTTTCGTAGTCTTTGAATCCCTCCAACAACTTTATCTGTTCCTTTGCCTGAGTCTGTAGCTCTGAAATCCGGCTTAGAATTCCCTGTAAAGTAGCTCTCTCCCCCCCTCCTGCCTTTTTTGAGGTTAAGTTATATTCATGTGCCATGTGTTCGAGGGCATATATTAAAACAGCCGTTTTCGTATCGAATCCCAAATATTCTTTCAGTTTCTCCACCCAGATCTTTTCTTCCCCAGTCAATCGCACTCCTAAAAATTCAGACCTCTGCACGCACAACCCCCGTAATGGAAAAATGTGTTAAACACGTTTTACAATTAGTATACTGCATATACAAAAAAATACCAGAAAATGAGGATATATATATTCATGAGAGGAGAAATAGCCGGTTGGAATTCCTGGTAAAATCGGCAATCCATAGCCGGCAGG
>SKXZ01000076.1 GCA_007128145.1 Candidatus Nitricultor lacus
AATCTGTGTCCCGGGGAAGACAAGTCTGAATAAAGCGGTCGAGCCGGCGAGGAGTCAAGGTCTTTCCCCGGGCACACTTATTGTGCCATGAACAGCTTTTACATGGTACCCTTATGGGGGGTATCCAAGGATGTATTCTTGGTGTCTGGTAATACCTTAACGTGTTAGGAGTCAGAATAATACTGTAACTGCGATGAACAACGAGGTATTGAAGTGATCTAAGAAAGGGTGGTTGAGGATTGTGTGTTAAGGGGAGACTGAGAAATAGAGGGAGCAGTACTACCGAAAGAGTTCCCATAAATTTTGTAATCGACTGGGCATTTTTAGGTCGCATCCATCACCGATTACCGTTCACTATATTTTACAAGCCAAATTGCCACACCACATTGTGCCACTTAGGTTTGGAGTTGAACTCCTGGGTGGCAGGTTGGGTTTCACCTTCTACCCTTATTACAGCCCACTTTCCGGGTCTCTGGTCCGCAATGACAGATTGTAAGGCTATGAACATAAAAAGCAGTTGAGATGTGAGAGGAGATTGAGTATGTGGAAGAACAACATGCTCTGTTTTTTATGGCATTGCCTTTTCACTACTCACGACTCCCTACTCACTGCATTTACAAAGGAGGTACACATTGAAGCCAGTCCGTTTTGTATTGGTCGGTGCCGGAAGGGCCGGCATGGTGCATGCAAACAATCTTGTCCATTATATTCCGGAAGGAGAACTGGTCGCAATAGTTGATGTAAACCGTGAGACGGCTGAGAGGTCTGCGCAGGAAGCAGGAATTTCAACCTTTTACCAGGATTTGGATGAATGCTTCGAAAAGGAGCAATTTGACGCAGTCTGTATTGGATCTCTTACCTTCACTCACCGGGAAATTGTTGAGAAAGCCGCCGAGGCTGGAAAACATATATTTTCAGAAAAACCGCTGGCTCAAAATCTCACCGAAGCAGAGGCGATTGTGAAAGCTGTCAATACAAGTGGAGTAAAGTTTCAGATCGGCTTTATGCGCAGGTATGATCCGGCAATGAGGGAAGCCTACCGAATGGTGAACGAAGGAGCTATCGGTGAGTTAGTAGTGATCAAGTCCACCGGACGCGGACCGGGGCTCCCACCACCCTGGATCTGGGATCGCAAAAAGAGCGGGGGAATGTTTGCTGAAGTATCTGCTCATGATATTGATGCGGTTTTGTGGTTTGCAGGGAAACAACCCCAAAGAGTGTTTATGGAAGCAGGGAATTTCAAGTCTCCCCAAGCGAAGAAAGAATATCCTGACTTTTACGACCATTACGTAGTGACCCTGGTTTTCAAAGACGGGCCCTTGGGTTCCATAGATGGTGGATGTCCCGTGGGTTACGCGTATGATGCTCGCATGGAATTTTTAGGTACTGAGGGTATGGTCCGGGTTGGTGAGACCGAGGATACGGGGCCGGTTCTCATGACGCTTGATAAGAAGGCCACTCGAGATAACCATACCAGCTGGCGCTTCCGCTTCAAGGAAGGCTATCTTGAAGAGCTTAAGTCTTTTATCCGTTCTATACGGGAAGGATGGGAACCAACTCCCTCGGTCAGAGACGGATACCGAGCGGTTACAGTGGTGGAAACAGCGCACCGTTCTCTTGCAGAAGGAAGGCCGGTGACAATTGAGGGAGAGTGGTGAGCATGGCGTATTTCATTGGTTGTGACTTGGGAACTACCGCCACAAAAGCCGGCATTTTCGATATGAAAGGAAATCTTCTGGCTTCTGCGCGTCGAGAATCAAAAATCCATTATGGTAAGGACGGTAGTGTTATCCAGGATCCCTATGAGATGCTTCACACTGTAGTTGAATGTGTGCGGGAAACGGTGGAAAAAAGCAACATTTCTCCATCAGACATCGGTGCCCTTGCTCTTGACGGGCAAATGGCGGGCATTATGGGTGTTGCTGCTGATGGAGAACCAGCAACACCCTATGATTCGTGGCTTGATATCCGCTCTGCTCCTTATGCTGAAAAAATGAAGCGGGAAGGTGGCGATTTGGTTGCCTCACGGTCTGGGATGGACCCCAGTATAAATCATGGTCCCAAGATCCTGTGGTGGAAATATGAACATCCTGAAGTGTATCATCAGATCGCATGTTTTACTGTGCCTTCCTGTTGGGTGCTTCAGAAAATGGCCGAAATACCCGGTGAAGGTACATTTCTGGACTATACGTATCTTCATTTTTCCTGCTTTGCCGATTTAGCGAATAATACATGGGACCGCGAAATTGTGCAACTCTTCGAAGTTGAAGAAGAGAAATTGCCACGTATCGTCGAGCCTTGGGCGGTAGTGGGGAAAATTCAAAAAAAATGGGCGGAAGCATGTGGTTTGACAGAAGGGACGCCCTTAGTGGCAGGCTGCGGTGATCAGGCTGCGAACGTATTGGGAGCCGGAATTGTAGAGGAAGGGATGGCTTTTGACGTGGCGGGTACCGCTTCCTGTTTCTGCTTAAACGTGAAGGATTTCGCTCCTGATACGAAGTATAAAACATTATTATTCCCACGCTCAGTGCTCCCTGATTTTTTCTATCCCATGGCGTATATCAACGGGGGCGGTATGGATCTCGAATGGGCGAAAAACGAACTCTTCCGCGATATGGCAGGCCAACAGAATGTATTTTCGAGGATTACGGAAGTGGTTGAGAAAAAGACACCTTATCCGGTGGGCGTGGTATTTATTCCCCACTTGCGGGGTCGTAATTGTCCCACCCAGCCGGATATGAGAGGAGTGTGGGCAGGGTTCAGTTGGGATCATAGCCGGGAACATCTTTTTCGCGCTATACTCGAGGGCATTGCCTTTGAATATGCTTTTTACCTCGGTATTATGAAGGAGTTGATGCCACAGTCCCAGATAGAAACAGTGCGGGTTGTGGGGGGTGGAGCGAAATCAGCGTTTTGGAATACTATCAAAGCGAGTATTTTGGGTGTACCCTATCTTGAGCTTGACCGTGAAGAATATGCAATATGGGGTGCGGCCTTGGTTGCGGGCCATGCGGTGGGAGCTATTGCTGATCTTTCTGCTCATTCCGCCGCTTCCACCCAGGTTACACGCACTCATCAGCCGGTGGCTGAATTGTCCGAGCATTATCGGGATATGATTCCCTTTTACTTGGAAACAATGGAAAAGATGGGGGATACTTTCACCGCTCACCGGCATCTTATGCAGGAAGGAAAGAAGAAATCAAGCGGGGTGTGAAAAACATGAAAGCAGCTGTATTTTCTTATCCTCCTCACGTGGAGGTTGTAGATGTTCCAGATCCCTCTCCTGAAAGGGGAGAAGTTGTCATACAAGTGGAAGCGACAGCCTTGTGTGGAACGGATTTGCGGATTACACGCCGTGGTCATGGGACCATAGCAGAAGGAGAAAAACGGGTATTGGGCCACGAGGTGGTCGGTAGAGTAGCTGCCTTGGGTGAGGGCGTAGAAGGCTTCTCTGAAGGAGAAGCAGTAGCGATAGCACCAAATTTTGGATGTGGAAAATGCTTGTATTGTATCCAGGGGAATACCCACCATTGTCCGGAAACAAAGGCAATGGGAATAACGTATGATGGTGGTTTTGCGCGGTTCATGAGGGTACCGGAACGGGCTGTTCGCCAGGGGAATATTTTCCCGCTCTGGGACGGTGCTGAGTATACAGCACTGTCTTTTGTCGAAGCATTTGCCTGCGTGGTTCATGGATTTCTACCGTT
Organism: Candidatus Nitricultor lacus; assembly: GCA_007128145.1. GTDB lineage: Bacteria > Atribacterota > Atribacteria > Atribacterales > Atribacteraceae > Nitricultor > Nitricultor lacus. Next base: position 3,708 of record SKXZ01000076.1, read on the forward strand.
GCAGGTTAAGACTGAAGATCGTGTTTTGATATATGGAGCAGGTCCTATTGGTATGATGTTTGCGGAACTTGCGCAATTGAGGGGAGCAAGGGAAGTTTGGGTGGCCGATCTCAGCCGTGACAGGTTGGAGACAGCCTCAAGTCGGGGAGCGGGTATTATCCCTGTGAAGGAAACTCCAGTCAATGAAGTGATTTCCGGTGCTGATGTTGTCGTGGTGGCTGCCCCGGCACCGCGGGCTCAACAGGAAGCACTAGAAATCGCATCTGTATACGGTAGGGTGAACTTTTTTGGAGGGTTGCCACCCCAGGTAAAAGAGGTTCCCCTGCATTCGAATGTCATTCATTATAAAGAGTTAATGGTGACCGGAACAACCAAGTCAAATAACTATCATTTCCGGTTAGCCCTCGATTTTCTCCGGCATGGTCAAATTGACTTATCATACCTTGCAAGTCATGTTCTTCCACTTGAAAAAATCGAGGAAGGACTTGCTCTTATGGAATCCCAAAAATCACTGAAAGTGGTATTAAAACCAAATACGGATTGATAAGAAAAATGAATAATTAGAAAAATGTCTGCTTTCCCCCCAAAAGACAGACAAAGAAAGGAAAGAACACAATGAAGCCATTCAATGTTGTTATAGATTTTCAAAGCGGTAATCTGACACCGGGTAGAAAGATTGTACGGCACATGGGAGATGTAAAAAACATGTTTTTTGATCGGGAAAAGGCTGAACAGATGGATAAAGAAGGTAACCCACTCGTATATGAAGTTATTTATGCTGATGTACCAGAAGAAGTGGGGCACCTTGGTCATTGTACCACCATTATTCATCCGGGGAAGGTTGGCCGGGAATTCTTTCTTACCAAGGGACATTATCATGAGAATCTGGAAACTGCCGAGATATATTTCTGTTTGAAAGGCAGGGGGAAATTGATCATGGAGTCTACAGATGGTCAGTGTGAGGTGCTGGATATGTTTCCCGGATCATCTTCATACATCCCTCCTTTCTGGTCACACCGTACAGTGAATACCGGCGATGAACCATTGGTGTTTTTCTGTATATTCCCAGGGGACGCCGGCCATGATTATGCGACAATTGAAGAGAAAGGATACCCGAAACTTATCGTTGAGGAGAATGGGCAGGTTGCTATAGTGGATAATCCGAATAGGTAAAACAAGTTACAAAGGAGGTACCAAATGGTGCAGTTGCCCGAAAAAGCCGATCGACCCACTATGTACTTTATCGGGGTAACTACAGGCAAGTCTTCAATAATGAAGGTTTTCCCACGCTGGGCTGAAGTTCTTAACCTTAAAAACGCGGTTCTCAAGGGGATTGACATTGGCATACACGCACCTGATGAAGAATACAGACGTGTTGTAGAATTTATTAAAAAAGATCCACTTTCCCTGGGAGCCTTGGTCACAACTCATAAGATCGATCTCTATAATGCAGCGCGTGACATGTTCGATTATCTTGACCCCTATGCTCTTCTCTTTGGAGAGTTATCATCTATTTCAAAGCAGGATGGGAAACTGGCAGGCCATGCCAAGGATCCTATTTCAAGCGGTTTATCCATGGAAGCCTTTATTCCGCCCACGTTTTGGAAAGAATACGGAGGAGAGGTATTTATCATGGGAGCCGGAGGAAGTGCTCGTGCTATAGCCGCATATCTTTTTGCCAAAGGCAAGGAAACAAACATGCCGAGCAAACTCTATGTTTCAAACCGGAGCATGCCCCGTCTTGAGGCAATGAGAGAAATAATGGCTCACATTAATCCGGACATCGACGCTGAATACACACATTCACCCGAAGCTTCAATCAATGACAGCGTATTAGCGAAGGTGAAACCATATTCGCTGATAGTGAACGCAACCGGTCTGGGGAAGGATCGACCGGGATCACCCCTGACCAATGCAGCAGAATTTCCCTCTCATAGCTTGGTTTGGGAGATCAACTACCGGGGAGATCTGCTGTTTATGCATCAGGCACTTGCTCAAAAAGAGAAAAAACACCTCCATGTGGAAGACGGATGGATATATTTCATTCATGGGTGGACTCAGGTTATTGCTGAAGTTTTTCATATATCTATCGATCAGGAAATATTCCCTCGGTTGGAAGAAGTGGCGAACCAGGTACAAAGGGGCTAAAGGGAGGTAAGCATGGATATTGGTTTACGAAATAAAGTAGCGCTCATCACAGGTGGAAGCGTGGGCATAGGTCTTGGGGTTGCCAGGGGATTGGCCCGTGAAGGTGTGCATCTTGCCCTGTGTGCCAGGAACGAAGAGAGAGTTCAGAATGCTGCTCGGGAAATCAGTAAGGAGTATGGCATAGAAGCTTTGGGTGTAAAGGCTGATGTTACCGTTTCGGAAGAGATCGACCATTTTTGCTCCTTGGTAGAGGAGAAATTCGGTGGAACAGACATATTGATAAACAATGCTGGAACGGGGAGTGCGGAAAAAATCATGGATGCACCAGATGAAAAGTGGAACCAGTATTGGGATCTTCATGTATTGGCTGCGGTTAGACTCTCGCGTGCCCTGGTTCCATCCATGCGGCGCAGGGGCGGGGGGGTTATTATCAATATCGCGTCAATCTGTTCCCGTCAACCCTTGGATTATGAGCCGATCTATAATGTGACCAAGGCTGCTTTGGTTATGTTCTCCAAATGTCTTGCAAATGAACTTGTGAATGATAATATACGCGTCAACAGTGTCAGCCCGGGACTTATCATGACTCCGGACTGGCGTAAAACTGCCGGAATCCTCAGCAAGGATATGGGGATCAGCCCTGATGAATATTTAGACAGGGTAGCGAAGAAATACGCGCCTATCGGACGTTTCGGAACTACTGAAGAATTGGCCGATTTTTTGGTGTTTCTTTGCTCTCCACGTGCTTCTTATTGCGTGGGTTCTAATTATTATATGGACGGAGGTTGGCTCACCGTCACGACCTAATCCTTCAGGAAACCCCCAGGTAAATGAGCAGAGTATTTATCTTAACCGGATTCCTGGGGAAAAAGGGGTGATACCTGCTTATACGCATTCTGGAAGAGCAGGTATCGTTCCTCGTAAATATCTATCCACTCTTTTTTAGGAAGGGTGGGAGGATCAAGGTTCACTACGGCTTGGACTGCTTCACGGAAAGATGAAAAATGTCCTGTTGCAACCATGGAAAGCATTGCTGCTCCGGATGCTGTTTCTTCGCGGGCGCCAGATGTTACTACAGGGAGTTGAAGAAAGGATGCCAAAATATTTCTCCAAAGAACGCTTTTGGCGCCTCCTCCCGCAAATAGCACATGTTGGGGAGAGATTCCCAGGGAACGGATAATTTCAACAGAGTCTTTCACTGCCATGGCTACCCCTTCCATTATGGAGCGGGCAAGGTGGCCTCTTTTATGGGTAAGGTGAAGATTCAAAAATGAACCTCGAGCGGTTGGATTTTTATGAGGAGTGCGTTCACCGATAAGGTATGGGAGAAAGAGCACACCACCTGATCCTGCTTCAACCTGAGCGGCTTCTACGCCGAGGGTGTTAAAGGTAAGACAATCTTTACTCCCACCGGTAACAACAGTTCTGAACCAATTCATGGAGAGACCCGCACACAAAGTGGCTCCCAAGACATACCACGTATTTGGCAAGGCGTGACAGAAGGTATGTGTACGAAGCTCAGGATCAACAATGGGCTGATCCACCGGAGCCACTACCTGACCTCCCGTACCGATGGTAATCAAGAGCTCTCCTTTTTCAAGGATACCGTTTCCTACGGCAGAACACGTTTGATCTGCTCCGCCGGCAACAAGTTCTGCTTTGCCTCGTATTCCGAGCGATTCTTTTGTCTTTGCTGAAAGGCATCCTATTATATCCGTAGATTCGGAAACGGGAGGGAAAATCCTTTCATCAAAACCTAAGACAGAAAGCACCTCATATGACCATGTTCTTTTTCTAATGTCGAACAAGAGGGTTCCAGAGGCATCAGCGGCATCTGTTGAAGGCTCTAATCCGAATTTAACCTTAAGATAGTCTTTGGGAAGAAGCACTTTTCGTATACGATAGAATATATCCGGCAAATTTTTCTTTACCCATAAAAGCGATGCGGCCATAAAACCAGTAGCAATATCACTTCCGCATACATCAGCGAGTGTTTCTCCTAAAATAGAGCGTATATATTCCACCTCGGCGTAACTGCGCTGATCAGGCCATATTATTGCGGGATAAACCGGTGAGTCATTTTCATCCAGCATAACCAAGCCATGCATTTGCCCGGAAAAACCGATTCCATCCACTTCCCGGATACCTGTTGATTGAAGAACCTGTTGACAGGATTTTACCGTTTGTTTCCACCATGTTTCCGGATCCTGTTCAGCGAAGCCCGTACGAGGTGTATCAATGGGATAATCGTTACCTGACGAAGCGAGCAGTTTTCCGGTTTCTTCAAGTGCTACCACTTTTACACTTTGTGTTCCCAGATCGATGCCAAGAAAAATACCCATGGTTCCTCCATATTTAGTTAATAATATCTTTGCTGGTTATCCGCCAAATATCTGCAAAATCCCTGAAAGTAAAAAATTGCCCCCCCATGTTGAGTAATTCATCGATGAGCAACGAAAGCTCTTCCAAGGCTTTTGTACCGCAGTTTTCAACAATAAACGGGAAGGGTTCAATAACGGCTTCGCCAAAAGATATTCGATTTGGCATTGTTACGAACTCCCAAGGGTGCAGATAAAAACAGAATATTTTTGGAAGGTTTCTTTTTGAAAAAAAGGTAATCATATTAGTAATATGATGGATTAATGCTTTTGCTCCTTCAGTTCTAAAGATTGGCCATTGATCTCTATCGCGACCATATTTGTCATGGCTTTCCATGGTAAGGTCAGCAAACACTGGAATTTCTAAAATGTTTAAATTTCCTTTTTCGGTCCAACTCTCCGAGGATGGATGATAGGGGATAAGTTGTTTTTGGTGATAGTACATGGAATATGAAGAATCTGTAAGATAACCCAAGTTGTTTAAGGAATTCAGAATAATTTCATTACTCCAAAAACGAGTGGTTCTAAAAGATATCGGTTGATGTCCAATAACATCACCAATTATTTCTGTGGCTTTAGAAATCCGGTATTCAATTTCCTCCTGTAATACAGGTTTGATGAAGGGTATGTCAAAAAAGGGATCACCAAGGGTCTCATGTTGTAGGGTATGACATCCAATTTCGTGTCCACAACTCTCAACTTCCCTCACCAATTGTTTATATTTCTGGGCGATATCGGCTACCCACAAAAATGTAGCATGAATACCTTTTTTATCAAAAAGCTCCAGCAAAAGGGGCGTTCCCTCTTCAACACCTTTAAGAAAAGGCGTAAAGCTACCGATATCTGTTTCCATGTCAATTCCAAATAAAATATAAATATCATCCATTTCTTTCTCCTCCCTACAAGCTTATCTCTCAAATTATACTTCTTAAAAGTCGATTATTAAATAAAAAAGAGATGCTATCTCTTTAGATAATAATCAGGGTGCTGTGATTTTGTTTCAATTATAATAATTGACAGAGAAACATTATTGAAATATGATGACAACGATGACATGTTATGAGGTGAATGAGGTTGTGCATCCTACCTTGAAGGATATTGCCCAACTTGCAGGAGTATCGCCGAAAACAGTATCAAGGGTTATTAACCAGGAATATCTGGTTAAAGAAACTAACCGCAAAAAGGTACAAAAAATTGTCCGTAAGCATGGATATCAACCTAAGGAAATTGAGAGGGGGCCTGAGTTTTCAGCGCTTTTTTCAGCAAACTCTTTGATAGCCCTGGGTGTTTTAAAAGCCATGCGCGCCTACGGGCTGAGCATTCGCCGTGATATTGACCTGGTCTCATTTGACGGTATGGATTTTACAGAAGTGACAGAACCTCCATTAACCACCACTGTTGAAGCAGAGGAAGCTATCGGTTGTGAAGCCGTAAAACTGCTTTTATCCAGGCTGAAACAGGAAAAGGATAAAAATGGTCTTCCCTCCCGGGAAATACTGGTTCCGGTTAAGCTTGTGTTAAGAGAATCCTGTGGATACCGTATTTCATTTAACCAGCTGAAAAAACCCGACAGAGCATATGGAAGGTTGTTGGGAATTAATAAGTAATGCCAAGGATAATAAATAAACAGGGAGGTCAACCCATGATCAAAGAAATACCGTTAAGCGAATTCCAGCAGCGGATCACCCGTATCCAGCAGAAACTGGCGGAAAATGACTTTGACGCCTATCTCGTGCATTCCAATGAGGCTGACCAGGCCTCCGTGCGGTACCTGAGCGACCACTGGCCCATATTCGAAACAGCCGGGGTGATCATTCCCCGGGAAGGGGAACCCGTTCTCCTTATTGGCCCGGAAGCGGAACCCTTCGCTCAGCAGCGGAGCAAAATCAAGAAAATCCGCAAAATGCTCGCCTACCGTGAATCAGCAGAGCCCGATTACCCCGATATCGAGGTATCCACCTTCCGGGATATCTTCGATGAGATTTCCGGAGGAAGGGGAGTCAAACGGTTAGCCCTGGGTGACTATGCCATTTTACCCCTTCCAGTTTTTGACGGGATAAAGGAGGCCTTGGGAAAAGAGGGGACCCTTATACGGGCGGAGTGGATCATTTCCCAGATGAGGGCGGTGAAATCGGAAAACGAAATTGCCCTGATGAAGCAAGCCCACCGTATCAGTGAACAGGCCCTTAAGGATACCCTGCAGGAGATGAAGCTCGGAATGACTGAGAAGGAAGTGATGGGGATACTGGTTGGCGCCCTGTACCGCCACGGAGCGGAGTGTGAGGCTTTTCCCAATTATGCCTTCGCCGGTGAGAAAACACGTAACGCCATCGGCCGTGCCACTTATGATACCATCGAAAAAGGGCAGCTGATTCAGTTGTGCGTGGGGGCTCGCTTCGGAGGATACGCTTCTTCTGTGGGACGCCCGGTTATCTTCGGTGCCATGCCGGAAGAGATGAAGAAACATGTGCTCTTCGGGCTTGAGGTGCACCGCAAAACCTATGAGTGGATCAAGCCCGGTGTGGTGGCGGGAGATGTGGCCCGCACGTATTACGAGTATTTTGAATCCCATGGCTATGCACCACACTTTCTCTACGGACCCTGCCACGGAGCTGGTATCATCGAGGTGGAAAAGCCTTGGATGGAAAGCACTTCCGATTATCTCCTTGAAGAGAACATGGCTTTCATGGCAGACACCTTTCTTACCTTTCCCGATTATGGTTTCCGTTGGGAGGACGGTTTCCGGGTGACCAGGGATGGCTGTGAAGTGTTCTCGGATGCAAGGAGTGAGATTATTGAGCTGTAAATGAATTTATGTAAAAACATTACTCATTGAATCAGAAAGAGCTTAACACAGATATATATAGCGAGAAAGGAGGTTGGTAGAAAAAAACATATTGTCAATGTTGT
>SKXZ01000096.1 GCA_007128145.1 Candidatus Nitricultor lacus
CTGTGCGGGTATTTCCTGGATCAAGCCCTGGTATCGTTCCAGCACCTCTTCCCTCCAAACGAGGAAGTCTTCCTCGATACGCCGCAAAAGGTTTGGATCGGTACCATCGTCCGCCACGTAATCCAATAGATGTTCCTTGAGTTGTGATGCTTCCCGGTCAGGGGGATAAAGCCGCTCAACCGCGGCATAAGCGGGAAGTTGATTATCCTGCATATTCTCTATCCATCCCTGTACCTGGTTGTGGAATACCACCACCTGGTCAACTGATGCCCGTCCCATGGATATTCCAGGAACAAAAAACGATATCATGCTGAAAGCGACAAAGGCAATGAGTGCCCAACTTGTTACTTCTTCAAAGGTTCGCTTCCAGCCGAAAGGGTGAGAACCGGGACGCAGCAGCCAACCCATTGCCATGCCGGTCAATAAGCCTCCAATGTGTGCAGCGTTGTCGATAGCCGGTACGACAAACCCGATTACCAGATTGATGAGGATGAAGGGAAGAATACTCATTCCCATACGGTTAAGCGAGGTGTTGCGGTGCTTGAGACCGCTTGCAAAAATTGCCCCCGCCAACCCGAAGATGGCGCCACTTGCACCAACACCGGCCCGGCCGAAGTGCCAGCCGTAAGAAAGTAAACTCCCACCGATACCGGAAAATATGTATACCGCAAAAAATTTGCGGGATCCAAATACCCCTTCTGCAAGCCTCCCCAGGTAATACAGGGCATAGGTATTGAAAAAGAGGTGCATGAGGTTACCATGCAGGAAAATGCTGATGAGTAACCGTTGCCATTCCCCCGCTGCTATGAGGGGACCGAACTTGGCCCCCAGCCTGATAAGATTCGGTAAAGTAAAGCCACCGCTTAGGACGGTGGCCAGGAAAAATGCTAAGTTCAATACAATGATATACAGAACCATTCCTAAGCCTCTTGTGCTCCTTCCGAATATATCCGCTCAAATTCAGTACGAACTTTTTCGTCTGAACTCACGTACTGGTTGATCTCGCTCGACATTTTGATAAGGATATATGCCCAGTAAATGCCGAAAGTAATGATAAACAACAGGATAAATATACCTATACTGCGATGTGGAATTCGTTCCACCGAGTAGTCGAGGCCCAGTCCCTTTTGTCCTTTGAGGTATGAATAGAGCTTGTCTTTCAAATCGCTGATCCGGTTGGTGGTCTGAAACACCTTGGACAAAAACACCGCCAGTACGATAAAAGCGATCAGCCCCACTATGGTAGCTGCCGGTATGAGCCCAACCAGGTATAACACGAGATATGTCCAATATAACCAGGTAGGGATGAGAAAATCTTCGATGCGGTTGACAAAAAACCCGATCTCACCCCGCAGCGGGTCTTTCAAACTTTCCTTCATGTGGCTGAATACCCGCTGGGTGTTTTTGATGTTGGTATTGAGCACATTACTCCACTGGTAAAGCACCACAAATTGCAGGACAGCGCTTATGATACCCAGTATAACACTTATTACCAGGGACCCGAGAGCTACTTCTAGGTCTCCGGTCAAACCGGAAAAACCTGTTACCACTCCAAAAATACCGGCCAGTATGACAAAGACCACCGCGAGAATCGCCGCCGACATGCTGACCCGCTCTTCCTGGATAAATCCTGAGACTGCCATAGTAATTCCTCCCCCCAAATTTTTCCTTATTGTACCAGATTGGAAACATGTATCATGTATACACTGGGAAATTTCCTGAATTTTTGCTGAGCACTAACTCCTGTATCCAAATACTTCGGCAATGCCATTCTCCACTCCGGTAAAACGGCTTTGTGCACTTTGAGGCGTCCATTTTCCACAACGGCTACCCCACAAGGCCTTGACTTTACCGTCTTCAAGCAACCCCACTACTTCACAGGAATTCGGACAATCTTCACAGTTGAAACTGCGCGTTTCAAAGGAGCGGTCAACCACTGAATAACCCTGGAAGGCACTTTCTCGCGGAGCATACTCAAAAGCCAATATGGCCGCTCCCCACGCACCCATCACACCATGTTCAGGGGGAACCACGATTTCCATTTCGCGCTGGTAAAAATCACGGAAGGCTTCCACGATTCCCTGGTTAGCCGCGACACCACCCTGGAACACTATCGGACCTTCGATTGATTTGCCGGAGGCCAGGTTATTGATAAAATTCCGCACCAATGCTTCAGAAAGCCCCTTGGCGATTTCAGGCTTGCCAAAACCCAGCTGCTGCTTATGGATCATGTCCGACTCGGCAAAAACCGTACATCGTCCGGCTATGCGGACTCCCTGCCTGGCTTGAGAAGCAAGTTTTCCGAATTCTTCGATAGGCACATTGAGCCGTACTGCCTGGTGTTCCAGAAAAGACCCGGTACCAGCCGCGCAGATAGTGTTCATGGCAAAATCCTCAACAATTCCATCTCTTATGATGATGAGTTTTGAGTCCTGACCGCCGATTTCAAATACCGTCCTCACTTCGGGAACCCGTGTTATAGCCGCTACCGCATGCGCTGTGATCTCGTTCTTGACGATATCGGCTCCCACTACCACCCCCGCCAGGCTCCGGGCACTCCCTGTCGTACCCACCGCCTGGATTGTCGCGCTTGATGGAGCGGTAGTTTCTATATGCTTCAATCCTTGCTTGATGGCAAGAATTGGATCACCACTGGTTTTGAGATAACAACTGGTGAGAATATTTTTATATTCATCTATGAGTACAAACTTGGTGGTCACCGAACCCACGTCTACACCTAAATATACTTTCATCGTCCAACTGCCTCCAGGGTTTTCCTCCCCATTTTTCGCCTGCGCTCTAAAACATCCACAAATGCTTCCACCCTCGTTACCAAACCCGCTTCTCCCGCATGCTCATCGATGGCCAGGTGGAGAATCGGTAAATCATGATCCTTACCCACCTGGTTCATGATTCCCTTAGCCACAACTTCCGGCATGCAGGTGAAGGGATACAGGTGGATCACGCCGTCAAAACCCCACTGTGCATAACGCACGGTGGAGCCAACAGAGTCAATACCTTCCCCTCCGACAAAACGATTGAGATAGGGCTTGGCGAGCTTCCATGCTTCAAGCTTCTCCTGGGACCGAACAAACGGGAGAGTATGTAAAATATATTCTACCGTAGAGACAGAATTGTCTACGTATACACCCAAATCTCCCAACAGGCGATCAATGTTGAAGTTAATTCGTTTTTCCTGGGCTATGTACACTTCACCGACAATCCCCACCCGAATCATTCTTTCCTGTTTCTGCCGTGGAATTTCTCTCAAGGCTTCTCTTGCCTGGTCTCGTATTCGCACCAACTTTCCCATGTGATCAACCGAACGAAGCTGCTCTAGGGTCCGGTCAATAGTGGTATCGAGGGTGTGTGTATCCTCTACCTGACAACGCAGGGAACGGCGGGAGTTTTCAAGTTCCTCGGTAAAACGCAGAATCTGCCAGGCCAAAGTAGCTGCCCTTTTAGCCCGAACCAGTGAAAAACGCCCTCCCATCATGATCTTGATGGCATCAAGAAACTGTTTCCACCCATAGCGGGGATGATCGAGTAACACAAAGCGCACATCATAACCCATATCCTCGATGATAAGTTTTTGCACTTGGCCATAGTAACCAAAACGGCAGGGCCCCACACCTCCTGCCATAAATACGGTATCGGCTCCCATTTCGATCCCTTCTAAAAAGTTTCCCAAAGTTACCTTGAGAGGAAAGCATGCGTTTTGAGGCGCAAGCTTAACTCCGATCTCTATAGTTTTTTTGGATATAGCAGGAGGGGGAATAATTTCTACTCCCAGGGTTGGATACAAAACCCCCAAGGCTATATCAAGATGAGCAAGATGGGGAAACGTTGCTTTCACGGTTTGCATACCTCCATTGCATCATGTCCACGAAGGCTTCAAGCCTTGTCACTAAACCAGCTTCCCCCGTATGTTCATCGATTTCAAGACGCAGATAGGGAAAAAGGTCTTTCTCTCGCTTCAACAAACGGCCCAAGACTTCCCCCACCAAGGAGTCCGGTCCACATTCAAAGGAAACGAGATGGATCAAACCCTTCACTTCAGGTGGGCGGTCTCGAAGGATAGCCAGTGTGCTTCCCATAATTTCATTGGAAAAGGTCCAGAAGCTCGCTTTGGGTATTTCACGTAAAGCATGGCGTGCTTTACGCGGATCGACCATATCCGGAGTAATAACAGAAAAACCCATATCGTGAACTTTGCTTATGATATTCATATTAATGAAACTTTCGTTTATGAGATATGTATGACCCAGCAACAACACTTTTTCCGGTCGGGGAGGAAGGGGGTGTACCCCGTCAATCATCACTTCCGGCAATACACCTTTTCTCACCTGTTGCCGGTAACGCCGATGTGCTTCTTCTGCTTCCCGGAGAGCCCGTGCAATACGGCGCTCATTTGCCACAAAGCGTTTTCCTATGGATAAAAATCCCTGGCGCCACCCCACCTGATCCCGTTCACGCATATTGATTTCATCATCGATCACGCGCTCTGCAGGAACATGGAACAGGTTGCGGACCATATCGGGAAGACCGAGTATTTTCGGACAGGTATACTCTCCCTTGTGAAAACTGACCACACGGGGGATAAACAGCAGGTCAACCTTATCTTTCAGGTAATGAGTATGGCCCAAAAATACCTTGGCCGGAAAGCAGATCTCCTCCACGGCATAAGTCAGCCCCCGCTGTATAATGGGTTTGTTGGTAGGCGGAGAAATCACTACTTCTTGACCCAGTTCTTCCAAAAAGGTCTTCCATAAGTAGTAAAAACGGTAAAACAGCAAGCCTCTGGGAATACCTATTTTCATAATCGCTCCTCCTTACTCCACGGGGGGAGGCAGCCCCGCTGCAGAGGATAATACAGAAATTATTACTCCACTAATAAAAAATAAAAACAATACAAGCCTCGATTCTATTTTTCTCTTTTGGCTGGGATTCGTACCAGCTCACCACAAGAAGTATTCTCTATGAACTAGCACCGGCATACCAGTGATACAAGCGGAATCCCGGGGGAAAGGCCATCTCATATTATATAAGGTAACCAGAGCTTTGACAAAATAATTCCCCTCGGTGCTCGAAAACCCAATCGTTTCTCCATCAATGCCAGCTGCATCAAAAAATGCTATGTTGTTTATAGTGATAAGTAAATTTGCCAGCTCTAAAAGCGAAGAATTTTTCCTTGATATATCTATATAACAGCGTATAATGGAAATACAAGGTTTTAAGTTAAAAAATCATATATACAGGAGGGCTTACAATGAAAAGTTTTCTTATGACTACTGTCGTCTTCGTCGCCTTACTCGTGTTGATACTCTCAGGTTGCGGTCCCGGTCCTGCTCCAGCACCTTCTCCCGAACCAACTCCCACCGGTACGGTGCAACCAACACTGAATATCGTGCGGGATGGAGTTGACAGAAATTTGACAAGTGGTGACCCGGTACGTTTCAACCGTACTATTGAATTCCAAGGTTCCGCTCCCAGTAGTTCCCTGATCAGAGTCTACCGTGACGGCACCCAGATCGATCAGTTTGATGCAACACCGGCTGGGGCATTTACCTGGTGGTGGCCTACTGGGGCAACCGAAGGAACCTTCGTCTTCGAATTCACCGCCGAACAGGCACCCTTAGGGGAAAGCCTGCAGACCAGTTTCACAGTTGTCGTAGATGGGGATCCACCCTTTTTGCAGTCCCTTGAAGCCAAAGCAGATGCGATAGGGAGTCCTCCTCCCCAGGTTACCGCGTACTTCAACGAACCCATTGAAGTCGGGGATATGGCATTTTTCACCCTGCCAGCACGCTGGGTTGTTAATACCATAATTGGTACATCTGTCTTCAACACTACCGAAGTTGAACTCGGTGCCGACCAGCGCAGCGTTATACTCACTGGGAACTGGCAAACCGATTTCCTGGTTGCCGGAAACAGTATTCAAGTGGTCTTCATTTACGATCCGGCAATGGTGGTTACTGACCGGGCAGGAAACGAAATCGCTCCCCCAGTCTTCGTTACCGGTACTGTAACGAACTAACCCTTTCAGTGGCAAAGAAGGCTTCGGTTTCCAATCCGAAGCCTTCTTTGCCACTGAGAAAAAAGTTTTTACTCATTCCACTGGAGGTGAAAGCATGAAAAGCAAAATTTGCCTCTTTTTTCTTGCTATAACCATGTTTCTCTTAACTACCGGGTGCGGACCGTCCGCTCCTCCAACTCCGACATTGTCCATAAACAATCTTTCTCCACAATGCGGGGTTGCAGGTATACCAGTGACTATTACCGGTTCCGGCTTTGGAGCAACCCAGGGTGAGAGCAAGGTTTTCTTCGGAACGGTTGAAGCAGCTGTTCAATCCTGGTCATCCACCCAAATCCGCGTAACGGTACCTTCGGCAGCCGTCACCGGGGACGTTACCGTGCAGGTAGCAGGAGAAACCAGCAACCCCATCCGTTTCACCATTCCCTGCGTTGATCAGCCATCTCAACAAACTCATCAGGACTTACCAACCACGCAAGCCGTTATATAAAATAACTTCACCGCGTCACTTCAGAAAACAGGAGGGGGTGAAAGCCCTCTCCATTCTCTAAATGCAGTGAGTCGGGAGTAGGGAGTCGTGAGTAGTGTAAAGGTTTAAATGCCGTGAGGGGTGAGGGGCCCACATCTTACTTCATTATACATACAACAGGTTTGTCCTTGAATCAAGCTCCGAAAGATTCTCCCCTTTCACCAATTATTTATACTCCATAATCCCGGAAATAAGTAATTTCCCCATTGACAGCTCCAGTATCATCCTGTAGAGTATAAACACAATATATTGTGTTTATACTCTATTTATACCCATATATAGTGGGTGATTGCCATGATCTGCCCGACGTGTAGTGAACCAGATACAAGGGTTATCGATTCTCGAGTAGTTGAAGGGGGAACAGGAGTACGGCGCAGGCGAGAGTGTGTATCCTGCCGGAAACGCTTTACCACCTTCGAACGGTACGAGCGTGAACCACTTTTAGTGGTGAAAAAAAATGGGCAACGTGAACTTTTTGACCGGGGGAAAATACTTGCCGGTTTACTCAAGGCGGTAGAAAAACGATCCATCTCCATGGAAAAACTCGAAGACATTACTGGAGAAATCGAAAAGAGCATACACGAAGAAGGGTACGACGAAGTTCCATCAACTCGCATTGGTGAGTTGGTCATGGAAAAGCTCAAGGCCCTGGACCAGGTAGCCTATGTCCGTTTTGCCTCGGTATACCGTGAGTTCAGGGATGTCGACCAGTTTATGGATATTTTATCCACACTGAAAAAACCTTGAAATAACTCCACGGGGGAGGGTGTCCTGTGAAAGAAAGAACTGAAATTATGGCTCCACGTGAGGTGAAAAAACGAGACGGACGGGTGGTTCCATTCGACCGCAAGCGAATCGAAAAAGCTATTTACAAAGCTTTCCAGGCAGTAGGCGAGGATTCGGAAGTTGTTCCTGAAGAACTCAGCCACCTCATAACCGCCAGACTATTTGAACGATATGGCAACGGCTCATTGTTCGAAACCCCAGCTATTGTCGATATAGAAACCATCCAGGACACGGTCGAGGAAATCCTGATCGAAAATGGCTTTTCCAAGGCAGCCAAGGCCTATATTATTTACCGCCGTAAAAGGCAGGAAGCGCGTGAAGCCTTAAAAGCGGCTGTGGATGTAGAAAAAATCGTGCAGGAATATCTGGTCAAAACGGACTGGAGAACACAGGAAAATTCAAACACCACTTATTCCTACCCCGGGTTAGTATTGCATGTGGCAGGTTCGGTTATGGCCCACTATACACTCAACCGAATTTATCCCGATGAAGTCCGTGATGCCCATACAAACGCGGATATTCATATTCACGACCTTTCCTACGGGATTACCGCATACTGCGCCGGCTGGTCTATCGAAGAGCTCATCCGGGAAGGATTCGGAGGAGTAAAAGACAAGGTTGCGGCCGGTCCGGCCAAACACCTTTCAGCACTGACTGGTCAAATGGTAAACTTTCTGGGTACCATGCAAATGGAGTTTGCGGGAGCCCAGGCCTTTAACTCGGTTGATACGTATCTCGCCCCCTTCGTACGCTTCGACCGGCTCAATTACCGCATGGTCAAGCAACTTATCCAACAGATGGTATTCGCCATGAACGTTCCTTCACGCTGGGGAAGCCAGGCACCCTTCATCAATTTCTCCTTCGACTGGATCGTCCCGGAAGACTTAAAAGACCGGCCTGTAATCATAGGTGGAAATGAACGCCCGGACCTGGGAACATACGGCGATTACCAGGAAGAAATGGATATGATCAACCGCTCCTTCATTGAAGTGATGCTGGAAGGAGACAATGCCGGGCGGGTATTTTCTTTTCCTATACCAACTTACAACATTACCGCTGATTTTCCCTGGGAATCGGAAAACGCGAAACTCCTCTGGGAACTCACCGCAAAATACGGTGTTCCCTACTTTCAAAACTTCATATCCAGTTCCATGAAACCGGGCGATGTGCGTTCCATGTGCTGTCGCCTGCAGCTTGATCTGCGCACCCTGCGCAACCGTGGCGGGGGGCTTTTCGGGTCAGCGGATAAAACCGGTTCCATCGGGGTGGTTACGGTGAACCTTCCACGCATTGCCTATCTGAGCAACAACGAAGATGAATTCTTCTCTCGCCTCCAGCGTATGATGGATATTGCCCGTACCTCCCTTGAAATCAAGCGTAAAGTCGGTGAAAGGAACATGAAAAACGGCCTGCTTCCTTACACCCGACGGTATCTCGGTACCTTCCGCAATCACTTTTCGACCATTGGTCTCGTTGGCATGAACGAAGCCTGTCTGAATTTTTTGGGAGTAGATATCGCAGACCCGAGGGGAAAGGAATTCGCGGTGAAAGTTCTCAATTTTATGCGAAAGAGGCTTTCCGATTACCAGGAGGAAACCGGTAACCTGTATAACCTGGAGGCCACCCCGGCTGAGGGAACCAGTTACCGACTGGCCAAGCACGACAGGAGCCGTTTCCCCGATATCATCGCTTCCGGAGAAGAAGTCCCCTATTACACCAACAGTACCTACCTTCCGGTCAACTATACGGATGACCCGTTCGTTGCCCTGGAACATCAAAATGACTTGCAGAGGCTGTACACGGGTGGAACGGTTTTCCATGCTTTCCTCTCCGAAACCCCCCACCCCGAGAGCACCAGCCTGTTCATACGCCGAGCTTTTGAGCGCTTTAATCTTCCCTACATCACCGTTACTCCTACATTTTCAGTATGTCAAAATCACGGATACCTCTCCGGAAGAGTGTTCACATGTCCTGAATGTGACAGTGAGACCGAGGTATACTCACGCGTTGTGGGGTATTACCGACCTATTCAGCGCTGGAACCGGGGAAAACAGGAAGAGTTCAGCCATCGCCGGGAGTACTACCTGGAAAAAAGCAAAAAGGAGCAGGTGGTATGAACGAGGATTCCGCCTTAGAAGAAGAAACACAAACACATTTTTACGGTTGGCTGAAAACAAGTTTTATCGAGTACACTGGAAAGATCGCAACCGTGGTGTTTACCAGTGGATGCAATTTCCGCTGTCCTTACTGCCACAATCCGGAACTTGTACTCGTTGATCCAGAGCTAGCGAAAATTTCTCCAAGAGAGGTCTTACAGTATCTCGACCTGCGCAGAGATCTCATTGACGCGGTGTGCATTACCGGAGGGGAACCACTGCTGGTGGTGGAGAACTTTTTTCCTTTCCTGAAAGAGATAAAAAAACGGGGGAAACTGGTGAAAATCTATACCAACGGAAGCGTCCCCGAGGTATTCACGAAGCTCAACCGGTCAAACCTGGTTGATTTGTGGGGGATCGACTTCAAGCTCCCTTTTGACCAATACCACCTTGTCAAAGGCGGTGAATTCTCAGATGCGTGCCGCCATACCCTGGAGGAAGCACTGAAAAAACCTGAACGGGCCGAGGTGCGAACGACGCTTTTTCCTCCCTTTCACAATAAGGAAGTTTTAATGAACATGGCCCGCATGCTCGGCAACGCCCGCAGCTGGTTCTGGCAAAATTTTCGCAAAGAACATACGCTTTCAGAAGAATGCCGGGATATCGAGCCCTTCCTTCCCTCGTTGCTTCAATCATGGCGGGATGAAATCAACAGTATCCTGGGGCGAAAGCTCATTGTCCTGCGTTCCTGAGGTAAACCTATGACACGTGGCGCATGCCTTATTTATGATTTTGGAACCACGGCCCTGAAAACGGTTTTATTTGACAAGGATTTGAACGAAATCGACGCCGTCAGCCGTGAATTCCACTACCACTATCCAGGGGAAAAGCGTATTGAACTTGACCCGGAAAAATACTGGGATTACCTGGTCTCATCCACCAGGGAAATCATCCAGCGAAACAACTGCCAGGGATCAATCGAAGTGATTTCTCTCACCGGTCAGGCGGAGACCTTGATACCCGTAGACCAAAACGGCAATCCCCTGCGCCGGGCTATCGTATGGCTTGACACTCGCTCAGTAGAAGAAAGCGCCACCCTCAGCGAACATATCGATCAAGAGAAATTCTATCGTACCACCGGTCTCACTTCAGTCGATCCCATCCTCCCGGTCACGAAACTCATGTGGTTGAAAAACCATGAACCGGATACATATCGGCAGAGTACATGTTTTCTGCTTCTGCGGGATTTTATAGCTTACCGTTTGTGCGGCCGCAAGGTCACCGATCCTTCGATTGCCTCCTGCAGCGGGTATTTCGATATCCGCACACGCAGTTGGTCTGAAGAATTCCTCCATGCGGCGGAAATCGACCCATCGCTCCTTCCAGAATGTGAAGCAACAAACGCACATATCGGTACTGTGCTTCCCGAGGTAAAAAAAAGCCTCAACCTGAAAAAGCAGGTAGTGGTTATGAACGGCATGCTCGACCAGTGCGCTTCAGCGATCGGCGCCGGTAATGTCATACCGGGTGTTCTCACGGAGATCACCGGAACGGTTTTAGCGCTCTGCTATACCATCGAGCAATTGAAAGATATTCCACAAGAAGCGACTATTCCCGTTGTCTGTCATGGGATACCGGGAAAATATCTTCTCCTTCC
>SKXZ01000071.1 GCA_007128145.1 Candidatus Nitricultor lacus
AAAGGGAAGGGTACATACTTGCCAGGGGATGTTGTTCCATCCCCTGGCAAGTCGAGACTTGCTGTTTCATTACTCGGCAGCCAAAGCTTCCATTTGGCTTTTTCCCTGCTCAATCATTTCATCAAGGGTTATCATGTCCGTGAGGTAAGCAGAGACCAGGTCTTCAACTATGCTTGTTGCTTCCATGAATCTGGGGTGGAAAGGTCGCGTACCTATGACTCCGGCGTCAGAATACAATTTAAGATATTGAGCCATACCTTCGTCACCCACTGCGTCCATCACTGAATGACGGGTGTTCAGGTACCATACGTCCATTTCGGCGAGAAGGGGAGCATTTTCTGTTGATGTGATAAATTTGACAAATTCTTTTGCTGCCTCCATGTTTGGAGCGGTTTCAGGAATAACCCAACCCCAGGATGCGGCATAAGTGACTCTTTCTGCAGGACCTGCGGGAGGCAAGGCAATTGCAGCCTTGTCCTCTTCAAACCATTCTATGTTACCTCGGGCTACATCATAAAAGAACGGCCATTGTCTCATCATGGCTACCCGGTCATTCATGTAATCGACATTGAGTGCATCATAATCTTTTGTTAAAGCCGCAACCGGAAATATTTCATGTTCATACATCATATCATGTATGAATTTGACGGCTGTGCGGAGAGCATCATCGAATTCAAAGGGATTTCCGCCTGCCTGCTGGGTTAGATACCCTGTATACACCATCAGATATGCACCCTTTGCAAGCCCGTCTGAAATACCCCACATTTCATCGGTTGTCAGAATTTTCCCAATTTCTACCATCTCATCCCAGGTTTCCGGAGGAGTTAATCCATGTTCATCGAAGATGTCTTTGCGATACCAGAAATACTGAGCCTCGAAATTATGCGGAACCCGGAAAAGCTCACCCTCATACCTGTGCCAAACTTCAATCATTTCAAGCATATCCGGGGCCCAGTCTTCCCAGAATTCATCGTCATAAAGATCATCCAGTGGTTCCAGCCAACCGGCCCGTGAAAAAGTGATAGCCGCTTCGTCTTCTATATCAATAACATCATATGGGCTGGTCCCGGCCATCACGGCACTGGTCATTTGTGAAATGAATTCCGGAGGAGCTCCAGGCCTGGTAACGACTTCAACTTCAATTCCTGTTTGTTCAGTAAAACCAAGCTCTTCAATTGCTTGTTTCAGGCCATCAACGGCCCACCCCCCGACTCCGACGGTAATTTTTACTGGCTCTGCGAAACCTGTGCCTCCGATAAGCAGTATCACAAAAACCATCACAAGAAAATATACACTTACTTGTTTTATACTCATGATTTCCACTCCTTTCAGTAAGAAGAAATATATTTTCTATTTGTACGCTTGTCCTTACTAATGAGTGAGCTATACACCTCCTTTCGTAGTATTTCTCTGATTGTTATGTGTCGTTCTGCGGCGTGAGCTGCTTTAGTATGAATCATGAAGCGAGATTGTAGCAAACCAATACATACCAGTATGCAAAATTATATAATAAATACATACCAGTATTCATTATACGTTAAATAATGATGATGTCAATTAAAAAAATATTATTTGTACACAGCGGGAAGTAATGAAATGTAGGATATACAATCACGTAACGTGAGGAAAAAATCAGTTAAAATACATCGATTATTACCAACAATTGATATTACAACCTAAGAAGGTACCCAGAAGGCGGTTCGTACGTGCCAGCAGTTACCTTCCGCCACTAGAGCTCCAGAATATCCCATAGGACAATTCAGTGGTAAAACACACCAGTTGCTGGTCAGGGGAGTGAGTGTACGGTGTTTTTTACCCTCAGGAATGTCTTCGAGGAAGTTTGTTATTTTAAGGGATCTCAAACCACGGCGAAGACCAAGTCCGGTTGCTTTCAGGTAAGCTTCCTTACAGGTCCATAGTTCAAAGAATGCTTCTTTGTGTTTTACAGGATCAGTAATTGATTCAAGTATACATTGCTCGTTTGGGTGGAGGATTTTTATAATCCGTTTGATGTTGCGGAAAGGGGAATGGAACTCGATATCCACTCCTACCTCCCGTTTGCATCTGATGGCGAGTAGAGCATATTTCCCCGAATGCGAAATATTGAATCGTACGTTTGTTTTCATATTGCCAGCTAAATAAGGTTTTCCACAAATGTCTCGTTTAAAACATATGGTGTCTTCAGGTAGATGAAGTACGCCTGTCAGAATAACTCTCCGGGCACAGGCGGCCACAAAACGGCGAAGTATCCTGTTGTTTGAGGGCAGTTTCCTGTATTGTTCACATTGGTATGGAGATAACCACGATATATCCTCCCTAATAAAATCAAGATCGATCAACCAAACCTGTATTTCTCGGGGCACGAGAGGAAGTTGTCCAGGTTCTGTTTTAATCCATCCCGTTAACGCGTTGTGCATGTGGCATTTCCTTGAAATAATGTATTTGAACTTTTTTCTGAGTAGACGCAATGTGTTTCAATTAAGCTTATACGATTCGCACTGTAATAAGAGATACAATACAGCTATAATATTAATAGGATAAAAACAATAATTAGTATAATAAAGGGAGACAACAGAAGATCTTAACAAATAATAAAAAAATTATGCAAGAGAAGAGCACGTAAACCCTGGTTTTTGATGGATAGCTTCCACCACATACCGAGGGTTCTGGGAATGAAGAAGAAGATACCGGGGGGAGAGCTGGGCTGTGATGAGAATAACGGATGAAAAATGGAATGTATTTTTTATTCCTGGATTCTTTGCTACTCACGACTCCCTGCTCCCTACTCACTGCATTTAGAAAGGGGAGTGCATTCCATGTCAGAGAAAGGAAAAAAACAGCAAAAAACAGGAAAGAAAGGATCTCAGAAGGAGAAGAAAACATCTCA
>SKXZ01000207.1 GCA_007128145.1 Candidatus Nitricultor lacus
CATGTTTATTGGTAAGATAAAACCCTGCTGCCATACCTACTACTGTAGGTTCTATGTTTTCGGCAAAAACATTGTTCGTACCCGCCGAAAGAGGGAATAGCGGTATCTCTCCACAGTGCTTGGCCACCACCCTATTGGTCCCATCTCCTCCCACCACCAACAAGGCCCGCGCTCCAGCTTCAACTGCCCAGGCGGTAAAACGTTCCGTATCGGTTTCATCTCCAAAAACTGTTATGGGAGCACTGCGCAGCTTCACCTTAGTCAATGTGTCCCCACATTCTGAAACTGCTGTATCAACAAGTTCATATGGATCAGGCATATAGACCACATTTACCGGTGAGGAAAGAGCAGACTCCAATCCATGCAGGATGCGCACCGCGTAATTTATTTTTTCCCGGTTGCCAAAAACCATCCCATTAGCGACCAACCGGCGGATATCTTTACCGGACGCCGGATTCACGATCAGTCCAAGGGCCGGATTCAATGCACTTCCTGCCCCCCAGTCACATTGATAGCCTGGCCGGTCATATAGTCAGAGTAAGAAGAAGCAAGAAATACAGCAACATTTGCCACGTCTTCTACCGTACACTCCCTTCCCAAAGGTACTTTTTCCACGTACATCTTGCGTACCTGTTCCGGGGGAACCCCCAACTTCCTTGAATACTCCTTGTCCAGAATATCCCACATTGGGGTTGAAAAAACATTACCAGGACAAATAACATTGACATTAATTTTGTATGGTGCCAGATCCATCGCCACGCTTTGACTCAAACCGATAATACCGAATTTAGAGGCACAGTAGGCTCCCAGCCATAATCCACCTTTCTTCCCCGATTTCGATGAAATATTAACGATTTTCCCCGATTTCTGCTCTATCATGTACTTGGCCGCTTCCCTCATGGTGAGGAAAGTTCCTTTGAGATTCACGTTTATTATAGCATCCCAGGTTTCCTCGGGCATTTCCACCAGAAATTGAGCCTTGATAATACCGGCAGAGTTGGTCAAAATATCGATTCGTTTCCATTTCTCATGTACAAGTCGGAACGCTTCCTCAACTTCGCTACTCCTGGTCACGTCAACCTTTACAGCCATGGATCCACGGCCGGATGCTCTCACGGAGTCAGCCGTTTCTTCCGCTCCGGCCAGATTGATATCACAGCAGGCCACACGCGCTCCTTCCAAAGCATAACGCAGGGCCAACCCACGTCCAATACCGGACGCTGAACCGGTAACCAAAGCTATTTTATCTTTTAAGGGTTGTGTTTCCACGTTCTACCTCCTCATCATTCAAGCACCGTAAGGCCGTATATGTTTTTTCAATGCCGGATACAATCGGGTATAGGTTTGATAAATATCCTGATAACGGGCAACCATCTCTGGCCTCGGTTCACAGACTCCCTCCACTCGTACCAGGGATTCAACCAGTTCGGAAAAATCCCTGATATTTTCGCTTGCTTTTCTGCCCAAGAGTGCAGCTCCCAGGCAGGCTGCCTCGGAAATATTCAGGGTTTCCACTGGTACTCCATAAATATCCGCTTTTAATTGCAGCCATTGACTACTCCTTGCGCCGCCACCAACCGCCCGCAGGGTATGGACTTCCACCCCGGCCTTACGAAGAAGCTCAAGGTTAAATTTCATCTCCAGGGAAATTCCTTCTAAAAGCGCTCTCACAAATTCTCCCCGGCCTGTGTCCAGCTTCAGCCCAACCACCATGCCGCAGGAACGGGAGTCAAAAAATGGAGTTCCGGACATGGTGAAATGCGGAAGAACCAGAAGACCGGTGGCTTTGTCAGGAATATCGGAAAGAATGATATCATAAACATCTTTCCCTTGTTCCCTGGCTAACTCTTTCTCCTTGCGCGCGAAGGTATCCCGGTACCAACGCAGGATGGAACCCCCGGTGAAATTGTAAATCATAGTGATATACAAACCGGGGAAAGCATGGTGGTATGAACATAAGTTATTCTCCCTCATCTGGGGATTGAGGACCAGGGAGGGAAGCGCTGGTGCTATGCATTCCACTGTGCCGGTGGCATCCATA
This sequence comes from Candidatus Nitricultor lacus, assembly GCA_007128145.1. Classification (GTDB taxonomy): domain Bacteria; phylum Atribacterota; class Atribacteria; order Atribacterales; family Atribacteraceae; genus Nitricultor; species Nitricultor lacus. The sequence goes on from SKXZ01000207.1 coordinate 2,042, forward strand.
CCGAGGCCGGGATGAATCACACCCGAGCCCAATGCACCGGATGGCTGGTCATGTGCTCCGGCCGCAATAACTACTTTCTCCTTCCAACCCATTTTCTCTCGAAATGAATTTCCCACTTCACCAGCAAGTTCCCCCGATGGGAGGGGACGGGCCAATTTCTCCTGTTCAATCCCGGCGATATCCAGTATTTCACGTGACCAGGACTCCTCACGTACATCAAACATCATGGTTCGTCCCGCCAACGGATAGTTTATTACCGGCTCCACGCCCATGCGAAGCATGAGAAAATCCTCGAAACAGAGAAACCAGCGTGCTTTCTCCATCACTTCAGGCATTTCTCTCTTCCACCAGAGAATTTTATTCACGGTCCCGATCCCTGAAAGAGTGGTACCTGTTATCTCGAAGAATCGCTCTGTGCCGATCTTCTCTTCCCAGAAGGGAACAAAATCATCACCTCTCCGGTCAAAGGTTACGGGGCTTTTTGCAAGTACACGCTTTCTCTTATCCACCGGTACTACAGCTTCTCCCTGGGCAGAAAGCGCCAAGCTCACTGGAGGATCATGGTGTAACGAGACGGAAACCTCCATAAGGCATTCTTCGACACAGGAAAAGACTTCATCGGCGTCGAGTTCCAACCACCCTTCCTGGGGATGGTGGAGGGGGTATTCCCGATAACTTGCACTCAACACTTTTCCATTCTGGTCAAATGCAGCCACCTTACAACCTGTAGTTCCCACATCAATACCCAGGTAGCTCAATGTTCACCACCCTCCTCTATATTCTTTCCGGTTTTTTTCAAGCTTTACAAAAGGCTTCTTATGTAACTGAAGG
>SKXZ01000056.1 GCA_007128145.1 Candidatus Nitricultor lacus
ACATGAGGATGTAATCTGGTGATTTCCTCTCCCCGGAACCATACTGAACCTTCTGCTGGCTTGTGAATACCTGTTATGACATTAAAGAGGGTTGTTTTTCCGGCACCGTTAGGCCCGATCAAGCTCGTAATGGTCCCCGGTTCAACTGATATGCTGAATGCGTTCACCGCGGTGAGACCGCCGAAACGGAGGGTAATGCCCCTGGTCTTCAGGAGAGCCCTACCCTGCTCAAGGTCTTCCTTCAGTAAAGGTTGAAGTCTTTCTACGGCGAGGCGTTTTCCCTGCTCCACTAATGCATTATCGTCTTCAGGTAAAGTTTGAATACCCAATCCACGAAAACCCATGCCTTCACGTTTTCTCGGAAGGATGCCGCCAGGGCGAAACACCATCATAAACATGAGAGCGAGCCCGAAAAATAACAACCTGAAATGGGCAAATTGACGGAAAACCTCTGGAAATACCACGATAACAACCGCCCCCAGCAAGGTGCCAGGAATAGAACCAAGTCCACCGAGAAGAACGATACAGAAAAGCAACGCTGATTCCATAAACAAAAAGCTTTCAGGGGAGACGATCATCATCTTGGAAGCATAAATATTACCGGTAGCACCGGCCAGAGCAGCTCCTAAAACAAAAGAAAGAAGTTTCAATGAACGTACGTCTACACCGGTAGCCTGAGCCGCAACCGCGTCCTCTCGAATATAGTTCCAGGCCCTTCCAATACGGGAACGCTGCAACCGCGTAAGCCCAATGATAACAATCCCTATGAGTATCCAAATCAGATAATAAAAATGGGTGGAGGTAAAGAAAACAAATGATCCAATAATTGGGAAATCTATTCCAGTGATACCGTTCGGTCCTCGGGTAATCCCCCAAGGGTTATTGATGATCCCTATACGTACGATTTCCCCGATACCGATAGTGACAATACACAAATAATCACCACGCAAATGGATCACCGGAGACATAACCAGATAAGCGAAAACCCCCGCGGTTATAGCACTTACAGGGAGAAGAAGGAGGATGGGTATGCCATAAGCAGTGTTCAATATAGCTGTTGTATAAGCTCCTATAGCATAAAATGCAGCATGTCCAAGATCAAACAACCCTACTTCACCCAACACAACGTTAAGGCTGAGTCCTAAAAGACCGTATATGCCGACAAAAAAACCCACATCTATCCAGTAATTACTGATAAAAGGAAGCAGGGGAAAGATAAACACCAATAAAACCGCACCCACTGGGAGAAGCCAGGAAGGGAGGAAAGGTCGTGGGGGGATTGAAGCAAAATCTTTTTCTTCTCGTTCTACTGAAGCGGTAATCCGTTGGGCCAGTTTTTCAGTTACACCCACGTTTCACACCTTCTCCGCCACTTTTTCTCCCACCAGGCCGGTTGGACGTAAAATAAGGACAAGAATAAGAACCAGAAAAGTGAATCCGTCTTTCCAGGCGCCTCCTCCTGGAACATACCCGGCGAACATCGTTTCCATAATACCAAGTAAAAGCCCTCCGATCATAGCTCCCGGGATGTTCCCTATACCACCCAGGATTGTTGCGGTAAATGCCTTGAGACCATAGTTCCATCCCATGTTGAACTGGATGGAACGGTAATACATACCGTTCATGACTCCGGCCATGCCTCCAAGGGCAGGTCCCAGGGCAAAAACAAAAAAGATAACACGGCGTATGTCGATCCCCAGCAATGTGGCTGTCTCACGGTCAAGCGCTGATGCCCGTACCGCTGCTCCGAAAGTTGTCTTCTCTACCAGATAATAAATAACTCCCATAACCACAAGAGAGAGCACGAGAATAAAGGCTTTGAGGAATGTGATCGGGAGGCCGAACAACTCGAAAGAAGCGGTCGGAACCAAATGACTGGGATATACTTGAAAACGAGGACCCCATACCGCCATAATGCCATTTTGCAAAAAGATTGCCATTCCTAAGGCAGAAACAACCAAGGGAAGCCTACCGGCTGGATACACCGGCCGGTAGGCCACCTTCTCCACCAAAATACCTGCAACCCCTATGCCGGCAAAAGCAAAAGCCATGGCTATTGCCATTCCTGCCCAGACCCCTGCTGTTGTTGTTATCCAGGAAGCTCCCCATACCAGTAAAGTATACCCAAGGTAGCTTCCAAGGGTGAACAGGTCACCATGAGCAAAGTTGATAAGCTTCATTACCCCGTAAACCATGGAGTATCCCAATGCCACAAGCGCGTAGAAAGACCCCACAGTAAGTCCATTGACTAATTGTTCAAAAAATATTCCCATCTCTGCTGTTGCCGGCTCCGTTTTTAATTATTAGGGTGTATACAGCTCGAGTGTTCCTTCTTCAGTGTAAGTGTACATCGCATATGGGATATCCCTGCGGTCTCCCCGTTCTGTGAATAAAATCTGCCCGGTAACTCCTTCTGCGTTTTCCATGGTCCGCATCTCGGCGGCCAATATATCAGCATCGGTCGAACCAGTGTTCTCGATTGCCTGGGCAAGCGCAAACAAGGCATCAGCCGCATAAACCGGCCAGGGAGAAGATGGTATATCACCATATTTTTCCCTGTAAGCGTCCAAAAACACCTGAGATTTTGGAGTATCAAAATCCTGAGGCATGGGCTCCTGGGTCATCAATGTTCCGGCAGCATACTCTATTCCCGCGATTCTAACAAAGTCATCATTAGGCACAGCGTTACTCCCTACAAAGGGAATGGTAATGCCTGCCTCCCTGCCCTGGCGAACGAGAAGTCCCGCTTCGGGATAATAAGCGGTATAATACCACACGTCGGGTGCGGTTTCCCGCAAAGTGGTGATAGCAGCACTGTAATCCTGCTCCCGAGGCGTTATGACATCATAGAAAACAATCTCCGCTCTCCCCTCTTCGATATAGGGTTCGAGATATTTACGGGTTTCTTCCGCTACTCCCCGTCCAAATGTTTGATTATCGTGCATTATTGCAATCCGTTCCCACCCCATGGTTTCGACGGCAAACTTGGCGAAAAACTCGCCCTGTGAATCATCTCTCCCACAGGTGCGGAAGAAATAGGGCCGTTCTTTGTCCATGGTAAGCTGCACGGCAGTTGCTCCATACGCTACGGAAATGGTACCAAAGCGATCATATAAATCAGCTGCAGGTTCGGTAACAGAGGAACCATAGCTTGCAATGGCCGCCATCACGTCATCGGAAATAAGTCGCTGTGCAGCCAGAGCACTGTCACGCGGGTTTGATGCATCATCCGCCACCACAATTTCTATAAGCCGTCCGTTGACCCCTCCATCCTGGTTAATGAGTTCAGCCGCTGTCTCCACGCACTGACGGGCCATTTGCCCTTCAATTGCGAAATCACCAGTGATTGGTGCCTGCAATCCAATAACTATGGGTCCCTCATCCGCCCATGCTCCACTCATCATTAGAACAACAAGCATACAACAAGTCACAAGAATTGATATGGATTTTCCCATTGCTTTTCCTCCTCATGGTGTGATAATTCGGCTACCCTTTTAATGGGCACAATTATAGCAAACGCAGCGGTCTTTTTCATTGCTTGCCAGATAAAAGAAGGAAAACAAGTCTTCAGTTCTTTATGAGGTGATCTTGAAAAAGCTAATAAGATGGACAAATATCATCATGTTATTCTGTTTTGGGAGGAACGTTTGCTGGGTCTATTCCCAAAGAATCAAGCTGGTCGGAGTACAATTGAACCCTATCTCTGTCGAAAACAAACCAGACCGATCCATTCTCGTCCCGGTAAAAATACATCTTTTCGATCACACGGAATTCCCGTTCGCCGGTTTGGACAACCATGGGCCTTACACCCCCCGTATGGAATCCTCTACTTACTCATACGCAAGGAATGTTGAGAGGTTTTTGTGGATTCTTTTTCCACAACCACAGATATATGCACTGTATAGCAAAAATTTTTTTGCTTGCATACATATCCCCAGCCATTCCACAAGATAGAGAGTGCTGGTCTTTTTTATTCCTTTAATGCTCCGGCGGTCAATCCCTTAATAAAATAACGTTGGAAAAAAAGAAATACAATCAATATTGGCAGCACACTCAACAGTGCTGCTGCCATTTGGATCCCGAAATTCGTGCGGAACTCTGTGTGGAAGGTTGACAAACCAACCGGCAATGTCTTCATGGATTCCCTGGTAGCGACAACCAACGGCCATAGAAAATCCCGCCATTGTTCCATGAAAGTATAAATACCAAGAACTGCAAGAGCAGGCTTTGAAAGTGGCAGGACCACCCGGAAAAATGCTCCCATTTCAGAACAACCGTCAATCTTGGCGGCATGAAGGAGTTCATCCGGAATAGAATACATAAACTGACGCATAAGAAAAACGCCTATAGGTATGGCTAGTGGATAAAAAACAAGACCGGGATAGGTATTTAATAGACCAAGATTCCTCATAATCAAGAAAGCTGGAACAATGGTAACCGCGCGTGGAACCATTATACCAGCAAGGATGAGGGTAAAGATTATATCCCGGTATGGAAAGAGCTTCTTGGCAAAAATATATCCCGCCATGGAATGCATAAGTAACACGAGAATAGTTACGGCAATAGCCACAAGAAGGCTATTGCCTGTCCAACGTATAAATTGAGATTCTTGAATTACGTGGAGAAAGGTTCCGATTGTAGGAGGACGGGGAATCCAGCGAGTTGGATTTCCTGAAATAAAGTATGTGTTTTGTAAGGATATAAGTCCCATGAATATAAAGGGAAATATTGTTACTATCGCTATAAATATAGGAATTGCATGCAGCAAAATGTAACCAAAAGAGAGGTGCTTTTTTCTGCTCCTCGAGGTGAATCGTTGTCTTTGCACACAGAACCTCCTTCCTTACGTTTAACGTAATTACAAAGAAACTATTTGCCTTCCATAACACGCCTTTGAAAACCTGTCAAAAGCAGAATAAGCACCAATAATACAATGCCCATGGTCGCTGCGTATCCCAGCTTCTCAAAGTGAAATGCATTGCGGTAGACATACCACACAATACTATAACTTGAATAACCGGGGCCACCATAAGTAAGCATATATACAGCATCAAACAATTGGAAATTCCAGATAACCCCCATAACCGCCAAAAACAAAAAAGTGGGTTTCAGCAGTGGTACTGTAATGTTACGAAACCTTCCCCATATTCCAGCACCGTCGATTTCCGCAGCCTCATAGAGGGTCTTTGGAATAGTGTCAAGACCACCCAAAAAAACAAGAGTCCAGAAACCGAATCCTCTCCATATTTCAAATAAAACAATTGAAGGAATGACTAAGGCCGGGTTTGCCAACCAATTTTGAGGAGAAATACCGATTAAACCGACCAGGTAGTTCAGCGGACCTTCCCTTCCTGGAGTAAACAATGCTTTCCAAACAATTGCCAGCGGCACAGCAGAACTCAATAACGGCAGAAAAATACACGCTTTGACAAAATTCTGTAATCGGTGCATCTGGTTAATCATCATTGCCAAAAAAAGTGAAAATACCATTATTGTTGGAATAACGAGAACAGTATAATAAGCGGTATTACGGAGTGCTGTAAGAAAAACCTGGTCATCCCATACAGAACGATAATTCTGAAAACCCACATAGAATGTTCCACCCAAAAGCCCGCCTTGCTGAAAACTGAGGGAAAACGACCATAAAACAGGCAATGCCATGAAAACCACGTAGAAACAAAGAAAAGGCAGAAGGAAGGGGAACCATTCTCTTGCTTTGCCAGAATTCGTTTTGTGACTTCTCATCTTTTGGAAAAACCTTTCGTTACCAAATCACCGGCGGCCGTTAAGCGACCACCGGTGATTTAATGTTCTTATTCCTGCAACAAAGCGTTGACTGCTTCACCAGCAGCCTCAATAGCTTCCTCTGGTGTTTTAGACAATAGTACAGCATTTTGTGCTTCTGCCATAACGATACTGTGAACCTGCCGCAATTGAGAGTGTAAAGGATATCCAGGCAAGAAGGGCTGGCTTTCAAAAAATACCTCATACAGCGGTTCATCCGGATCAGGAACAAAATCAACACGTGCTCCGAACAAACCGACCGCATCACAGAACAGTTGTACACTCTCCTGGTTGGACAACCATTGAATCAATTGCCAGGCAGCTTCCTTGTGCGGGCAATCTTCCGCCATGACCCAGTATCCCGAATTTCCAAAACTTCCCCTTCCCCCAAAAAAGTCTACTCCGGGGCCCTGCGGGTTGAAGGCAACCCCCACTTCAAGATCGGGAAACTGGTTTCGTATGGTTGGTACCGAGTATGACTCAACTGGTGCCATAGCCGCTTTGCCTTCATAAAATACCTGATGGAAGTTCGGATGCATACCGGCAGCCGGTATAACTTCGTAGGTATGAATAAGATCTACAATATACTGGAAAGCCGCTATACCTTCAGGACCATAAAAAGCTGCCCGATTTTCTTCAACATCCAATACATCTGTTCCTGCTTGGTAAAAGTAAGGATACAGATAATTTGGATCACGGAAAGCAGCACTCCAGGAATATCCCCATTGATCCTGCGTTGGTTCGGTTAGTTTTTGTGCTACATCAGCAAATTCTTCCCATGTCCAATCATCGAAATACGGATCGTCCAATGAGGATGGAGGCAATGTCAAACCGGCTTCTTCGAATATTGCCTCATTATAGAACAACGCAATAGCAACCCACAGAAAAGGAACCCCGTATTGGTTTGCCTCAAACGAGGTAAGCCTCCAAAAAGCTTCAGGAAAATCTGCTTCCATTGCGGCTACCTCTTCGGGAAAGAGCTCATCAAGGCGAGCCAATAATCCCGCACCAGCAAAACGAGGCCAGAACTCATCCGGCATGTAGGATACATCAGGTGGCTCCCCGGCTGAGAAGGCAACCGCGTATCTCTCATCCCATCCCTCCCAAGGATGAGAGAGAAAATCTACTTTAATATCGGGATACTCTTCTTCGAAAGCCTGCAATATAACCGGCATAATTTCCGGGTCCGCACCATGTGAAGCTTTCCACAAAGTTACAGTCACCCTTGCGTGAGCAGCAGATAGAAAAAGAAAAATAACACATAGGCAACAAACGAGAAGAAAAATCATTTTTTTACTCTTTTTCATAATTTTTTCACCGTCCTTTTTGAAGTTGCTATTTTTTCTTAAAACACAAGCGCTCTCCTTATATCACCCCCCTTTTTATACTGAAATTAAATAGCTTCCTATGGCAACATTCTATAAGGCTTTATTCTTGGATATGAACGGTGAGGAATAAAACCCTCGGCATATTTCACACCTGCCTGCCTTCCCCAAAATCGACCCTCAACTCTTATTGCTTCCAGCATGTCGTCACCAAAGTGCTCTTTCATGAATTCGAGCTGACTCTTGTGCTGTGATAACATCTTCACTTTGGTCTCAAATGTATCTGTAATATCCACATATTCTTCCGGACAGAAATTTACCCCCGCATAGGGTTGCATATGAAATATCGCAGGAACCACAGGATGTGCAGGATACGACGTTTTAATATTATCTGTACTAGAAAAAAGACTTGCTTCGAAAATTAGCCTTGCGGTATTGTAATGATCCTGTAGGTAATCTTCCTCGTTGTGTGTAATTACGAGATCAGGTTTGGCTTGCCTGATGAGATCGAGAAACCGTATGGTATTTTCACGGTTGACATAGACTTCTCCATCTCCCAAACCAAGACCAGCGATCAAATCAGCCCCTATAATCTCTGCCGAGAGCTTGGCTTCTTTTGCCCGAATGCGGGCAATCTCCTCTGGTCCCACTTCGTAGGAAGCTGCATCACCTCTACAAACAAAACACATAGTCACATGATGACCCTCATGAACAAAACGGGCAAGAGTTCCCGCACAACACAATTCTATATCATCAGGATGGGCACCAACAGCTAATATCCGCATTTTCTTCTTCATTCAATTTTTACCTCCTGCACAGTTTCATCGAACCACATTTATTCATCTAATCTTGTATAAAATAATTAATCGTCAAAAGATTAATCCCAATCATAGGCTATTTGTCTGGCTGTTTTAAAATTACCTCCATTTTCCTTGAGTACATCTATTAATAATGATAATTCTCTTAGAGCAGGAGGGCCACAATTTTGAACGAGAAAATAATCTGGTTCAACGTGTACCTCCCCTAGGTGGATCCTTTGAGGCATCTCTACAAATTCCCAGGGATGAAAATAAAAACATACTACCGGATGTATGTTCTGTCTTCGCACCATCTGAATGAAATTTTCAATATGATAGTATAATGAGTTTGCGCCTTTGGTGCGGAATAAAGGCCATTGATCGAGATCTCTTCCATAAGGATCTTTGCTTTGTTGAGTTAAATCAGCAAAGTTGGGTATTTCCAAAATATTTAAATTCCCTTCAATTGTCCAATTCTCTGAAGAGGGGTGATAAGGAGCAAGCATCTTTTTGAAATAATATAAAGGATATGTAGCGTCAACGAGGTAACCTATATCTTCAAGAGCATTTATCATTGACGTACTCCCCCATAAACGAGGTGCTCTGAAAGACCTTGGCAGTTCACCAATGACTTCAGCAACCTGCAATGTTGCCTTACGTAAGCGATTAGGGATTTCTTCCGGAAGCATGGGTTCAACTGTAGGGGCTGTAAAGATAGGATCACCAATTGTCTCATGGTAAAGAGAATGACATCCAACCTCATGACCACCGCTGCATATATCTTTCACGATGGTGGGATATTTTCTCGCTACATCCCCTACAATAAAAAAAGTTGTTGTTATTCCCTTCTTAGCAAATAGATCTAGAAGTAATGGCACTCCTTTTTCAAGCCCATTGTAGAATGGTGTCCAACTCCCCACATCTGTTTCTGTATCGATTCCGAATAAAACCGTAAATTCAGCCATTCCGCCAATCTCCCTCTATAATTCATAAATATCTTTTGAATTTTGATACAGGATTTTATGCGCAATCCAAAGCGCTTTTTTTTCGGTAAAATACCCTTCATCGATTTTCTCGCACAATACTTTTGCCAAACTGTGTAATACTAAATTTAATTTAGCATAAGCCCATTCTATGCAGTAGGAATCAGTTGCGATGGCAATCCATTTGTTAGCAGGTAAAGCCTCTAAACGTTCGAAAATAATGCGCTCAATAAATGTTGGAAAGAGTGTATGCCACCAAAATCCTAAAATACTTACGTTCGGCAACATACGAGAGAGAATAGTTACTTCCTGAGATAATGCATGAGATGCATACATTAAAGAAAAACGGACTTGATTAAATTCTTTGCAAATTACAACCAAATCTTTAATAAAGGTATGGTTTGTTTCAACGTAAGATTCTCCATATCGCATTCCTTCCCGAGCCCAGTAGGCACCAATAACAAATTGTGCTGGTACCCCGAAACTTTGCAGCGCTGAAAGATAACAATAAAGAAGTTTGTTTACTAGTATATTCCTTTCCTCAACTGTAAGCTTTTTACCTGAATGCTTTTTTTTGTATATATCATTTGTTTTAGCTGATGAGTTTTTGTCTATTCGAAACTCTGAGCTTATAAATGCTGTAAAATAAGATATATTATCCATTATGCTATCATTAATGTATTTATATATGTATTCTTCCAGAGAAAATATGTTATCTGGAATCAAACCATATACGTCAATGATTAAATCATCGAGAGATGTTGCCCGAGTAGGATCAAAACTCAAACGGTTCAAATCTTCATATAGTGGAGTTAAAAATGGATGTCTTTCAAGACTTTCTTTTTTCCATAATTTTTCACAACATAGTGAACGCTCGAGCTGGCATCTTTTTATGACTTCTTGAAGCCAACTTGGATCGGTTTTATTTCTTTCTATTTTTTGTTGGATATTACGCCAGTTTTGCTGTGTTATTTCTCCCCCTGGAACCTGATATAGATCACCAAGAATCTTTTTAACACACCAAAAAGTTGCTGTATTCTCCACTTGAGGTAGATACTGAAAAAATGTGGACATTCGATCTTCGATTGGTGTATCTGACATCAAATAATTATCGTCTGAATAACCTGCGGAATAAAGTTCTCTTCGAATAAAATGATAAAATATTATATCCTCAATACTGGAAGCTTGAGGGCAATCAACATTGATATGAGAGTGTACATCCAAAACCGGCAATTCTTTTAATTTGTTTAGTATTATTTCATATCTATTTCCCATTAATCCCCTCTTTCTTATAAGCATCTTTAAGAATGTTTATAAACTTCACTCGCTTTGTAAAATTATTCAACATTATACTCTATATTACTCTCGAACTCGCAAGCGAATCATATTAAGCCAAACCGCTCCTAATATTACAAGACCGGTCACCACCATCTGTACATATGGTGAAACGTTTAAGAGGGTCATCCCATTTAATAATGTACCTATTACCATGGCTCCAAGCAATGTTCCAAATATGCGCCCTTCACCACCAAAAAGATTCGTGCCCCCTAAGATAACTGCTGAAATCACATTTAATTCTTCACCAATACCAACCTGAGGCGATCCAGTCCCTACCCGAGATGCCAGAATAAGTCCTCCAATGGCAGTTAGAACCCCATGGAAGATAAATACATTCATTATTATTTTGTCAACATTAATTCCTGAAAGACGAGCCACTTTTTGACTTTCTCCAACTGCTGTTACATATTTCCCAAAACGTGTTTGAGTAAAAAGAAACATACAGAAAAACCACAACAACATCATAAGGATCACAGGAATAGGGATAGGCCCCACAAAACCCCTTCCAAGCATCCTAAATGTATCAGACCCAATATAAATAGGTCTTCCTTCTGTATAAATAAAACCGATCCCCCGAATAATACCCATGGTGGCCAAGGTGAGTAAGAAAGCAGGGATTTTTTGTTTCGCTACAAAAAACCCATGAAGTAATCCAATTAATACACCTATAAGTATAACAATAACAGGCATGAGG
>SKXZ01000031.1 GCA_007128145.1 Candidatus Nitricultor lacus
TAAGGAGAAGTCTACCACTTTTGCTGTCCTTCCTGCCAGGAAGAGGTTTTGCATAACCCCAAAAAGTACGTAAGCGACAATTGGTGGAAACGTTTCATGCAGCGCCTTGAAAAAACAAATGAAGAAGAATTTGGCAGTAAAGGACCTTCCTGCCACTAGTGTTGATTAAAAGAGCTCTGTTTTTTTTCGCAAATAACCAAGTAAAATGATAGAATTGCTGTAGACTTAGACAATTAAAAACGATACCTTCAAGATTAAGAACGTTAGACAAAAAAATGAGGAGGTTGTTAGTGGTGAAAAAATTAAGCGTATTGTTAATTGCAGTGGTCTTACTCCTGGTAGTTGGAGTGGCCGGAACAGTAGCACTTGCCCATAGTGGAAGGGAGGGTGAAAGCAACGGAGTATTCAGCTTCGAAAACATGCTGCCTTTTATGCAAGAACATCACCCAGGTTGGTCTGATGAAGAGCTGGAAGTAATGTATGAAGCTTGTCACAGCTCGGGCAGCAGATCAGTTTGGGGAAATAATGCAAATCGAGCATATTAATATCGTAGATATTCTTTACAAGTAGCTGAAGAAGGGGGGTGGCTGTAATGGTTGCTCGCATTCGCTTTCTCATTCCAAGAGTAGCTAACTGTGGAGAAGGCCACAGTATTCGGCCCTGGGCAAGGCGTTAAACTGCCTGATTCTTTTTTTTACTGGTATTGCCGCTTTTTCATCAGCACAAAGGCACAAACCTGCACTTTTTCGGAGTTGACAAAGGTTCAGAAAAGTGTAAGTTAAGGTTCAGAAAGTTGTCAGTTGAGACTGTCAGCTGTGCCCTGCCGGGCATATCCTCAAAGATGATCTTCTGGGGATCAGGAGCGGGTGTTAAGGTTCTATTATGTTCGTCGCAGCGTGGTAGCTATAGAACGGAATGGGTTCATCATCCTGCGATACATCTGCAGCATCAAAAGCTAGGGAATGCGTCACTACTTTCCCAAACCAATTACAAGATCATCAAAGACTGCGAGTCCATTACGATTAATTATTGACCACTGGAGGGAAAAGTATCTGTAAATATTTAACTTTTTTACATATCAAAGAACAGGTAATTAATGGATAATGAAGGTCTTGACAAAGGCCAAAAAAGTTTATGCAACACTACTGATTTCATACCACTCATCACACCTACAAACCACTGCAGTCACGACAATGAATAGGACATCAATCAATTTGTGCTTGATTTTTCGTCTTGGCAAGGATCATAGATGGTCATGAAATGTTGGAAAAAGTTCCCTTCATACAAGTCGTCGCTCATCGTCGTTGCCTCCATCGGGGTGCATGATGAGCATATCATACATAAAGGGATGGAAAATGTCTAGTAGTTTTTATTTGCCATATTTTCCATAATATTTCTTCATGCTTTTGCCGTGTGCGGTTGACCAATGCACAGAACTCCTGAGCAAATCTGATAGTCATCAAAAATAATTGCTTATGTATTAGCCCCATTTAAAAACTTAACATACCACCAAACTATTGCCTAATCATTCCCATATTATTGTTACCTTTTCGACCCATAATAGATTTATTCCTTCTAAATGTCCTCTAAAATGACAGAAAATTGTATACTTCTTTATTTCTAGCCCTCCGGTTTATGGTTTGTCTTTCCAACCACCACCTTTCCAGAGGGAATTTTACAGAAAATATCGGACTTGATCCTTTAATTTTTCAGGAGCGTTATGATATAGAAAGCTAATCGTTGCACAAACCAAGGAATCCATGCTTCCATCAGTAAGATTCTTAATTTCCATTGGCACCAAGATAGTAAATCGCTTAACCCAATGATTCCAAAACTTGACCAAATGTAACTATCGTTGCTCTATATCCTTATCACGGTACAATTTAACCGATTCAAGATTAGATTTATTTGCAAAATATAAACATGCTCTTGGATGGGTTTAGATTATCGTCGCTATTATAGGGCTTAACAGTTCAGCTATCTGACGTCCTCTAACAGGAACTGCTGATAGAGAGTTTTGAGAAGATACCCAGATACGACAATTAATGGGAAGTAATTCTCGAAGCTTATAGCCCAATTCTCTTTTTCAGAGTCTGGAGAATGTTAAGAAGTACCTTCATTAAACGAAAGATACAATGATAAGACCATCAAAACCACGCTTTGGCGTGGTTTTGTCATATGCGATGTGGGATGAACAGGATTTAACTGAAAATAATCAAAAAAGCGAACAGCGGCTCAATAAAGAGGCTGTCCGCTTTCGATACTATCTATTCAAAAAGTAGGGGAGGGTTATCGGAATTAAAATCTTCCGATAACTACGTCATCTTCGTTTAAGATCCCTGCATCCACGAGTGCGCGCTGGTAAGAAGTAGCTTCACGGCTGATTCTTACTGTTGCTCCGGAAATACCGTCGATAGAATTCTGAACTGTTCGGGTAGCACCTGACTCTACATCGACTCCAAAAATGTTATCTTCGTTTATGGCACCGGCATATCGATCAATCGACCAATCAACTAGAGAAGTCATTTCAGTGGCGTTCTGTCCGATTAAGGATTCCTCAATTGCACTATAATTTCCAGCCCATCCACCGATTCCAAAGTATCCGTAAGTCAGATCCATGGCTTGAGGAGAACCATCAGCAAATTCAATGCCAAATGCTTCTAAAAACTCCTGAACCGTCGAGTTATTATCCATGTCAGACAGGATGCCTTTGTCATTTACGACATGGGACCAATCATCGATATTGAAAATGGTTTTTCCATTCAACTCATCCCAATTTTCGGGTTTCATCAGACCTGAACCGGAAGTTCGAATGGTAGGGACCATTTCGCCGCTGTCAACCGTCAATTCACCCATTTCTTTGCTGAA
>SKXZ01000161.1 GCA_007128145.1 Candidatus Nitricultor lacus
AAAGACATCGTGTGATATGAACGTGTAATCAATACCATCCTGCTCTCCCCTGCGTGGCGGACGTGTCGTGTAGGATACAGAGTATTTCAGGCTATCACAACATGACATGACTTCTTTCCTCAGAGTGCTTTTTCCAACCCCTGAAGGACCAGAGATGATAAAAACAAGCCCCGACATGCGCCTTACTCCACGTTTTGAATCTGTTCTCTCATCTTTTCTAATAGTGATTTCATATCGATCACCAAAGACGAGATGGCAGCGCTACCTGTTTTTGAGCCGATGGTGTTTACCTCCCGGTTCATTTCTTGCAACACAAATTCAAGCTCTCTCCCTACAGCACCTGTCTTAAAAAGCAGCTTTTCCATACGGGTGAGGTGCGATTTCATACGAATTATTTCTTCATGAATGTCACTCCTCTCCACGTAATAAACAAGCTCTTGTGCCAACAGCGCCTCGTTAACAGGAGAATTGGGTAAAATCTCCTGTACCTTTTGAGTAAGTTTTTTGCGGTAGCTCTCTTTAACCTCGCCTGAGTTTGTTTCCACTTTTTGGATGTTCTCCCGAACTTTGTTGAGAAGGCTAAGCAAGTCTTTTTGTAAAGCTTTCCCCTCATTCTCTCTAAAAGTACAGAATGACTTGAAAGCCGCATCGAGTAAGGGTAGAAAATGTGCCCACTCGTCATTCCATTGCTGATCATCTTTCTTTAGCTCTATGATTTCTCCAACCTGAAGAAGAATCTTCAAGTCCGGTTCAAAGGGAATATCAAGCTCTTGGGAAATACGGTGCAATCCTTCAAGATATGATCGGGCCAGGGAGGTGTTAGTTTCTACTGAAAAAGCCTCGGTTCTCGGTTCAAAAGTAATCCGCACTTCTATCTTTCCCCGGGATATCTTTTCTCTTATGTAGGTCATAAGGGACTCTTCCCACATAGCAAGCTCCCGTGGAAGACGAAGGTGAATATCACAAAACCTGTGGTTCAAGCTTTTTAAGTTTACCCTGTAATACCCCAGTTCTCCATTTCCTTCTTCAAAACCAAAACCGGTCATACTATTCATGTAAATCCCCTTTTATGCAAGAAAGGCTTCTTCTCATGTTTGAAGCATAATATATAATAGTATTGAATATTACAAATCCTGTCAACGAAAGCAACCATGAGAACTCTTGAAGGTATTCCGCTACGAACACATACAGAGGAAATAGAATACGCTTATCTGAACTCTCACATACAACGCGTGATTGTTACCCCCGACAGAGAGACGGTTTTCCAGATTTACCGTCGTGGATTCTCGGGATATTTCGTCATTTCCCTCCAACCGGATATGTGCGGAGTTTATGTTACCCGTGATAAAACTTTTAAAGAAAAAATATCAGGCTCCGGTTGGGAAAGAATCTTGAACAAATACTTGAGCGGTTCAACTGTCACAAAAATTTCACAACATGGCTGGGATAGGATCATAAAGCTCTCACTGACCAACCTCAAGTTATGGGGATCTCACACCTCCTTTTCTCTCTATATAGAACTTACCGGTCGTAACGCAAATTGCGTTCTTACAACCGATCAGGAAAGGGAAATTATTTTGGGAGCTTTCCGGCATATTCCTGCAACCATGAACCGTTACAGAACCATCCTTCCCGGCAAGCCCTACCAACTCCCACCACAAAAGGGTCATTGTACAAACCCTCTTGACTTTGCTTTCAAAGGACCAAGAGAAAGTTGTGTTTTCTCCACCGAGGAAGATATGGTTTCATGGCTGGTACATGAAGTTGATGGAGTAGGCCCCTTTCTGGCCCGCGTTTGCGTGGAAAAAACCAAAACAGGCAACGACGACGCTTTAACATCTGTAAATGCTTCTGCAGCACTCAAAGAGATAATTAACCCCCTTCAAAAGAAATATTATCAAGTTGGATTATACCGGAATCCCGACGATAACAAGCCACTGGGAATCTTTTGGTTAGAAACTTCCATCTTTCCCTCTGGTCCTTCACAAACATATTCTACGATGAATCATTCAATCGAAATGCTGCATCGAGAGTCGCAACATTGGTTACAAAGCATACAAAAGAAGAAGAAAAAGAAATTATTTCTTCAAAAAGAATTGAACTACCTTCACAAAGAGAGGAAAAAAGCCCGGGAATTGTTGATTCCAACTCCAGAGCTTGAACGCCTGAAAACATGGGGTGAACTCTTGAAAATTTACAGTAACTTGCCAAACTTCAGGGAAGGGCCTGACAGCGTCACCCTAACCAATCTTTTTTCCAGTGACCTCGAAACTGTGACAATCCCCCTCGATCCCACGTTAGATCGAGTTGGCAATATGCAGAAATATTTCCGCAAATACAGAAAAGCTCTCAACCGTAATAAATATTTACAGGAAAAACTTGGGCAACTTGAAAAAAAGAGACGCAATCTATTAAAAAATACAACACCCTATGAAACTACGGAAACAAACAAGGAAGACATTATGCAGAAGTATGCACATAAAAAGAGCTCAATTGTACAGTTTAACACTCCACTGGGTAACGAAATACTGGTAGGTAAAAACGATCATGCCAACCATTTTCTGGTATCAAAAATAGCCAGAAAGGAGGATTTCTGGTTTCACGTGCGAAACCTACCAGGCTCTCATGTCGTCTTAAAAATCATATCATTCCACGAATCAATCGAGCCGGACATTCAAAGAGCGGCCCGAATAGCCGCTCAATTCTCATCTGCCAGGTCCTCAACAAAAGCAGAAGTAATTTTTACCCAGGTTAAGCATGTTCGTTTTATTCCCGGCTCCGGCCCTGGGAAAGTAACTTTTAAACGTGAAAAAACCTTGTTTGTGCGACCTGGGATAGCACCTGAACTTTCCCGATTTCAAAAGAAGAAAAATTGAAGTTATAAAATATCCCGAATATAATCACTCATATCATGGGGAAGAGCGGCTGAAAAATGAAATAACCTTCCGTTCCCTGGGTGAACCATGGAGAGAGAAAATGCATGCAGAGCTTGGCGGGGGAATCGTTCATTATTCACTGTATTCCCGTAATCCTTATCTCCAACCACAGGAAAACCCTGTGAGCTCAAATGAACCCGAATTTGATGAGTTCGACCAGTAGCTGGTTTCACCAGCAACAGGCTATGGCCATGACCAGAACGAATTACACTCACGTGGGTGACCGCCTCTCGCCCCCCGAACGGAAGCACTTTCATTAAGCGAGGATTGGTGCGATTCCTTCCAATGGAGCTCTTGATATAATCAGGACCATTCCAAGTACCCCGTACTATGGCTATATACAGTTTTTCCATCGCCCTTTTTTTGAATTGTCGCACCAACTGCAAATAGGCGTAATCCGATTTGGCTACCACCATCACACCGGAGGTTTCTTTATCTAAGCGGTGGACAATACCCGGTCGCAGGGGTGACCCATAACGAGAAAGATTAATATTGTTTCCAATCAAAGCATTTATCAGTGTCCCTTTTTGAAAAGGTGTTACGGGATGGACAATCATCCCTGCTTTCTTGTTCACAACAAGTATATCATGGTCCTCAAATATAATATCAAGGGGGAGTTTTTGGGGAAGTGGGGAGCTGTAATTCTCAGTAGGCCAAATAATTTCAATAATATCACCAGGCCTAACCTTGTAACTTGTTTTTTTTATTTCTTTCCTGTTGACTCGAATACAGCCATCTTTGATAAGTCGTGCAAGGATTGAACGTGAAATGTTTTCATATTGTTTGGAGAGCCACAGGTCCAATCTACAGAAACCTTCATCATAGACCTGTATTTTCTCTCTCCTCATCGCTGAATTCCCTTCTCCAAAATCCCCATACTACCAGTATAAGACCCACCGCTATTCCTAGGTCAGCAACATTGAAAGTTGGCCAAAAAGAAGGTTCAAAAAAATCTACTACATAACCGTAACGCAGCCTGTCAAATTGATTTCCCCAAGCTCCAGCGAGAAAAAGTCCTCCACCACCCACTATCAGTCCACTGTTTACTGTGCCGTTTCTTTGTACAAGCCAAAGAAAAACCACAGTAACAACAATCGTAATCAACACATACCAAGTTACATTCAGTTGAATAAACCCAAAAGCACTGCCGTAATTTCTCCGTATTTTGAGGTCAAATATGCCTTCTACTACAGGAATCGGAGCTTGAGAAAGATTGCGGAGAGCCCAACTCTTGGTGAGTTGATCAATGATAAATACAGGAAAAAAGGTAAGGAAAAATAATAAATATTTCCTCCATAACGGTAATATGTTGTGCATCAGCTTTCCGCTGAACCTTCGTTCCTGAAATCATCTACAGAGAATCTCGCTACCTCATCCCGTGAGGAGGTACCCTTGTTTTCAATACTATCCCTTTCCTGGGACTGGGATGGAGACAAAGCGTCATTTGAATGACGAGATTCTTCCTTCAATTCCTTTTCCTTCCATTCCACCGATTGAAGAAAAGTTTGTAAAAGAGACTTGAATCGGAGGATAAATGCATTGTATCTATCTTTTATTTCACTATACCCCGCTTCAATTTCTTTTCTCTGGCTCATTGCCTCTTCAACAATCTGACGTGATTTCAATTCCGCCTCTTTGAGCATCATTTGCGATTCCCTGCGCGCCATTTCTTTTTCTATTTCACCCTGTTTTTTCCACTCTTCCAAACTTAGTTCAAGTTTAGCTGCGTATTGTCTGCTTTCTGAAATCTGCTTTTTTAAATCATCACACTCTCTCTGTAATCTCTCATTGTCCCGCAGGAGATCCTCCCATTGGTTTGCCATCTCCTCAAGGAACTCATTCACCTCTCCTTCACTGTATCCCCTAAAAGCACGGCTGAACTCGTACTCAAGGATCTCTTCCGGTTTTAATGTCATTAACGTCACTCCCTGTCGGTTGTTTTCGAGGCTCTTCGATAAGCAGCATCTATGCCATGCATGACCGATGCCTTAAACCCACCATCTTCCATCTTAAGCAAGCCGGCTATTGTCGTTCCACCAGGTGAAGCCACGGCATTTTTAAAAGCTCCTGGATGCATTCCAGATTCCTTAAGGTGTACAACAGTACCAAGGACTGTTTGAAGAGCCACTTTTAAAGCCTTTTCCCAGGGTAACCCACAATAAACCCCTGCATCCATCATGGCCTCCACAAACAATGCAATAAATGCAGGACCACTCCCTCCTAACGCAGTGAGAGAAGCGATTTCTTTTTCTTCTGACTCGAAAACCCACCCCAATGACGCAAGAAGAAACAATATATCCTCGCGCTCCTGAGCGTTGATAGAAGGCGAGAAACAGGTTGGTATTACCCCTTCTCCAACCTCAACGCACAAATTTGGCATCAGCCGAACTATTTTCCTTGTTCCTCCCAGACAGGAAGTTAACTCTTTTATTTCCATACCGGCCAGAACTGAAAAAAATACACTTTCATGCCATTCCCGCAGCAACAATGCTGCATCAGGGAAATCAGCGGGTTTAACAGCTACAAATATATATGCCGGCGGTCGATCAAGCTGGTTAATCTCACTCACCCAATCGATATTGAGTAATTCTGCGAGATAACGGGCTTTGTCCGGATAAATATCGTAAAGAATCAATGTATTATCCCTATGTCTCTTGGCCTTAACCAATCCTTTTGCAATCGCACTTCCCATGTTACCGCAACCCAAAATCATAATGGAAGTG
Organism: Candidatus Nitricultor lacus; assembly: GCA_007128145.1. Taxonomy (GTDB): domain Bacteria; phylum Atribacterota; class Atribacteria; order Atribacterales; family Atribacteraceae; genus Nitricultor; species Nitricultor lacus. The sequence goes on from SKXZ01000161.1 coordinate 5,660, forward strand.
GTCAATCATGGCCTCCTTTCTCCGAAAAGCGCACGCCCCAGGCGCAAAATCGTAGCACCTTCCTCAACCGCCCATTCATAATCCTCACTCATTCCCATTGACAAGTCTCCAGGCGCGCCACCGGGAAGGTTCCTTTGCCTGGCCATATCTCTCAACATCCTCAATCGTGAAAAGGTTTCCCGAACAACTTTTTCTTCTTGAACAAAGGGAGCTATGGTCATAAAACCATTTACCATAAGATTATCAAGTTCTGTAAGCCTTTCCAAGAAGGGGAAAAGTTCGTTTTCCTTAAAGCCACTTTGTACAGGGTTACCGCTTAAATTCACTTGCACAAGTACCGGGAAAGGACGCTTGTTCTTTTGAGATACCCTGTGGTTAAGCTCTAAAGCCAATTCCCAACTATCTAACGATTGAACACAGTACATGGATTTTACGATATGTTTTACTTTATTCTTTTGTAATCTCCCTATAAAATGCCAACGAATCCCAGGAGTATTTACTGAATCCACCAGGGGGAATTTATCTCTAAATTCCTGCCATCGGTTTTCTCCCAAATCCTCTATTCCAGACTCGATTACTCTTTGTATCTTTCCCGGGCCAACTCCTTTTGTTACAGCAACCAAACAGACTTTGTCTAAAGTACGCCTGGAGTGTATTTTCGCTTTTTCAATTTTTTCCCAAACCTTTTCAAGTCTTTCCTGGATTTCATCTTTCAAGGCTTACACACTCCACAAGTAAAACATTTGTGACCGGGACAAAGGGGAGCTGGAAATTTCTGCCTTGCCCTCTCCATCTCTTCCTGTAAATATCCAGGATCAACACCCGAATCCACAACATCCCAAGGTTGCGCCCCACCTTTCCAGGGGTTTCGCGGCCACTCCTCCCAATCGCGACCCATGCTTTCCAATAATGCTCGCCAGGCCGCTTGTCCATATCTCCCATGGGGCAGTAATTCGGGGAGCTTCTCTCCCAGCAATCGGTCTCCTCGAGCCAATAATAATTCAATCCAAGCCAGCCGTGGACTCTCTCCAGAACACCCAATTCCTAATCCATGAACACTCTTTTCGAAAACCGCACGTTCTTTTTTCCAATCCGCAAAAGAGCATGCAGTAATTCTTTCAAATGGTGTCTGGGGTTTTGGAACAAAAAAACTGTAGGAAACAGAAATCCTTCCTACTTCACGACTCACACCCGCCGCCGATTTAATAAAAGAAATATCTTCTTCCTGGTTATTCCATGGTTTCCCCAACATAAAATACAGTTTAACTTTCATTTTATTTTTATTCAATATGAATTCCAAGAGTTCAACCCATTCCCGGTTCGTTAGGTTCTTTCCCAGCATACGCCGAGTGGACAGGGATCCGCTCTCCGGTGCAAGTGTCACGGTTTTTACGCCCGCTTCCGCCAGGCGCTCAACCAATTCGGGCCTTTCCCATAATGTTTGCGAGGAGAGAGATGAACAGGACACACTCATCCCCTCTTTTCGGGCATGTTCAAGTATACTTTCAAAATGCGGATGTGATAATATGTCAGAACCCACAAATCCAATTTTTGATGATATTCTGGATAATGTCGAAATTTTCTCTTTAACCAAGCAAACATTACGATGACGAAGCGGTCGATATACGATACTCGCTGCACAAAAGCGGCATTGGCGAGAACAACCGCGATTGATTTCACACAAAGCTGTGTTGCCAAAATGACTTTCAGAAGTCACAAACAGGCTGATCGTAGGAGGTCCGGTTAGCTTATCAACTGCTCTTTTCACCTTCTCTCCGTTCCTTCTTTTCACATGAGAAAAACCAGTGAGTTTTTCCCCTTCATAAATAGGCTTCGTGAAAAATGGAACCATCATAGAGGGCAAATCAGCCACTTTTTCCAATATCTCCATCCGGTTCCGCGCTTTTTCTGGATAATCTTCCAATTTTTCCAGGAGCAATGGCAAAACACATTCAGCTTCTCCGATAACAATAATATCAGCAAACGACGCTGTGACTTCCGGGTTCAACGTTGCAAAGGGGCCTCCCACAATAACAAGAGGATGAGAGGAGTTCCGGTGAAATGGATTAAGAGGAATATCGGCGCGGGAACACATTTCTAACATACTGAAAATATCCCGCTCAAAAGCCAGAGAAAAACCAGCCACATGAAAAAAGATTAATGAAGATTGGCTCTCTAACGAACTATCTCCTGTGTCCAGGAAAAAACGTTCGTGTCTCCACCGGGGAAGTCGATAAACTGTATCAACAATTGCATGGAAACCCAAGCTTGCTATCCCCAACCGATAGGGTCCTGGAAAACACATCCCGAAAAACCGATCGCCCGCTTTAGCGGTAAGCGATATCCCCCGTTCCCGCTGTACAAAATATACGGGGTTTGTGACCATTTTATTTTTTTCTCATAAAAGCAGGCACATCTAAATCATCAATGGAAAAAGCATCCACTGTTGCTTCTTCGCTTTCTTCTTCTGTTGCTGCTTCTTTCTCTTCTGTTTCAAATCCTGTAGCAATCACTGTAACCTTCATCTCATCTTTGATATTTTCATCGATAACTGCTCCAAAGATTATATTCGCAGTTTCGGATGCTGCTCCGCAAATAATTTCTGCCGCTTTGTTGACTTCCAAAAGACCCAGGTTTGGACCACCGGTTACATTAAAGAGGACCCCACGGGCTCCCTTGAAAGAAGTTTCCAGAAGAGGACTTGAAACGGCGGTACGAGCGGCATCAACTGCTTTGTTCTCACCGGTCGCCCTTCCTATTCCCATGAGCGAAGTCCCTGCATTAGCCATAATGGTTCGAATATCGGCAAAATCCAAATTAATTATCCCAGGAACATTAATGAGATCTGAAATACTCTGGACACCTTGCAATAATACATCGTCGACCATCTGAAACGCTTCACCGATTGAAGTGCAGGGATCTATTATCTGTAATAAACGATCATTTGGGATTACGATAAGAGTGTCAACAGCCTCTTTCAAGAGCTCAATGCCCTCTACCGCCTGCCGGGATCGTCTTGAACCCTCAAAAGAAAAAGGCCGAGTTACCACTGCTATGGTTAGAATACCCAATTCTCTTGCAATTGAAGCTACAATGGGTGCACCGCCTGTCCCTGTTCCTCCCCCCATACCGGCGGTTATGAAAACCATTTCGGTATCTTCCAACACTTTAAAAATATCATCTCTATCCTCTTCAGCTGCTCTTCTACCTATTTCCGGGTTGGCACCTGCGCCTAATCCTCTCGTGAGCTTTTTACCTATCTGGACCCTTGTTTCTGCAAGCGACTCCCTCAATACCTGAGCATCGGTATTCATAGCAACAAATTCAACACCTTTAAGCCCATTTTGAACCATACGGTTGACAGCGTTACCTCCACCACCGCCAACTCCCAATACCTTGATCACAACTCCATTGTTATACGCATTCCGTTTATCCGCTACCATAACCACAACCTCCGTCCCTCATCCCATCATGAAAAAATCTCTTAACCAGTCCACCACCCTTTGAGCCTTTCCAGCTGGCCCCAAAGAGCGATTATTTCGAACCTTTTCCCTCCTGCCTCTATTCACCGAATAATCCAACAGACCACAGACTGTGGAAAATATTGGATTAGCTATGGTCTGTACCATACCTACATAGTTCTGGCTCTCTGGCGATCCCAGGCGAACTGGTATTTTCAAGTTGGTGGAAGTGAAATCCACCAATCCCTCCAGCTGTGACGATCCCCCTGTCAGTACTATCCCGCCTCGTATAAAGCGACCCAATCCCGTCGATCGGAGTTCACTCCTCAATATGGCCAAAATCTCTCGTACACGTGCTTCTATTATCTCACACACAAATTTGCGACGAACAGTTTGTAATGAAGTCAACCCCATATCTTTTACTTCAATTATCTCTTCAGGTTCTATATATTTACTGAAAGCTGATCCATAGCGAAGTTTGATCTTTTCAGCTTCTTCACGTGAAGTGCGTAAACCAACCGCCAAGTCTGAAGTTATATGTTCTCCTCCCAGGGGTATCACCCATGAATACCATATAGAACACTCGTAAAACATTGACATGTCCGTGGTACCACCACCCATATCTACGAGAAGAGTCCCTGCTTCCTTTTCAGCCGGGGTAAGAACAGATAATGCAGATACATAAGGTTGAAATGCCAAAGCAGCTATATCAATCCCTACCTGTTGAAAACATTTCCCCAAGTTCATCATCTGTGTTTCCTGAGCTGTTATCAGGTGAACACGAGCCCGCAGGGCGCTTCCTATCATACCAACCGGGTCAGCAATACCATGCTGATCATCCACTGAGAATTCCTGGGGAATCAAATGGAGGATTCTTGAATCACCTGTAGAGGCTTGAGTACGTGAACCTTCTACAACTTTATCAACTTCTCTTTTTGTAATCTCCCTTCCCCCCCGGCTTAATATCACTTCGCTCTCAAGATTAGCCGAAGTGATATAATCACCGGCCACAGCCACATAAACCACGTCAGGTTCATGCCTGGCTACTTCCATAGCCAGGGACATAGATTCCCGGATGGCGTGGGTGGCTCGTTCAATATTCACTATTCGTCCCTTGCGAATACCCTGAGAAGCACTCATGCCTATACCCAGAATCTCGATAGCTCCACTTCTGGGCTGACCGATCAGCGTACATACTTTACTAGTCCCCACGTCCATAGCAGCAATAACAGAAGGATTGCCATCTAAGGAAGGCAGGAATCTCAATCCACTTCACCTTCGCTTCTGATCAGTACGATATCTCTCTGCATCCTCAAATCAAATCCTCCCACCTGAAGAGCCTTAACTTGAACTTCGCGAAGAAGGGGCCTGAGGAGATCTGACTTCTCTCTCAAATTTTGTGGTCCCTCGCTCCTAATAAATATATCATTTTGCAATTTTAAAATAAACAGTCTGTCGTCTTCCACCCTTATCCCCAAAAGAGGTGTGGTAAAATCTGTTTTCCATAATCGCATTTGTTCCAAACCATCAAGAAGCCATCGTGTATCGTAGCTGTCCATCCACAAACGAGGAAGCTCCTCACGTTCTTCTGGTAAGCATGGAATTTCTACTCCATCAATATCCACGCAATAACCGGTATCAGCAATTACAAGTAACGCGTAAGGAGTGCGCTCTTCTATATGT